>NZ_JIBB01000024.1:0-47039 GCF_000620525.1 Acinetobacter sp. UNC436CL71CviS28 | reverse complement strand
CCATCTTTGCCAATGCCCATGTCACCGGTCTGGATTCCGCGGACCGAACCATCTTCATGGTAGAGGATTTCTGATGCAGCAAAGCCCGGGAAGATCGAGACTTCCAGCTCCTCTGCCTTGGTACCCAGCCAGCGTACGATATTGCCCAGCGAGATGACGTAGTTGCCATCATTATGCATGGTTTTTGGTACCATCCAGTGCGGTGCTTCTTTGGAGGTGGTGTCAGAGAGCAGGAAAAAGGTTCTGTCTTCAGTCACGGGGACATTAAGCGGAGCACCGAGCTCTTTCCAGTCGGGGAAGAGTTCATTCATGGCCCGGGGTTCAAGTACAGCACCTGAAAGAATATGCGCACCAACTTCGGAACCTTTTTCGACGACACAAACGGAAAGATCGGGTAGGTTGTTTTCAATCGCCAGTTGACGGATGCGGATCGCAGCTGAAAGACCTGCAGGTCCTGCACCAACGATCACTACGTCAAACTCCATCGATTCTCTTTCTATATTTTCCATAATTAGAAACACCATTTCGCTTAGCGATATATTAATTTGTTATTTGTAAAAAGGCAACTCTCTACTGAATAGCACATATATTGAGATGCTAAAATAAACTATCTTTTCACTATAAAGGTGAACAGGAAAAATAAATGCAGAGAACTGTATCTAAAACTCTTTTAAAAGGCTGAGTTGAATATATTTAGAAACTATTAAATCTATATATGTTTTAGATTTGGATTTTTATATAAAAAATTCCAATAACTGGTTTTTGGCCAGTTATTGGGGAAAAGAACTCAAGAGTTCTGGGGGTCATATTGTTTCTCTTTGATAAAGAGGGCTGGAATAACTCCACAGATAAAGTAGGCTGCTCCCATGACTACAAAGCCTAAGCCAATTGAACCACCAGAAGCCAGATAACCAATAGTTGCAGGAGCAATCGCTGCGCCCAGACGCCCGACATTATATGCTCCTCCAATTGCTGTACCACGAATTGCAGTTGCAAAACTTTCAGTCATGTAGGTTGCATTTACACCATATGGTACGCCATACAGAAAACCGAAAATTATCAATAAGTACAGGATATTCTCTGGCGAATTATAAAATACAATTAATGGTAGAAATACAGCAGTTCCTATAGCACCAAAAGCATAGGTAAAGCGGCGACCCAGTTTATCCGCCATATAACCTGCAAGAACTTTACCTAGAATCATTGCAGTATAAGTTCCTACCATATAAGCAGTCATTTCTTTGAACTTCATTCCAAGTTCACTTTCCAGATAAGAAGGCATCCAGTTATTTACGCCATAGTAGCCAAACTGAAGGAAGCCGGCAGTAAGTGCCCAGAGTATAAACATATTGCGGTTACGTTTATCTTGGAAAATAAGTTTAAAGGCTGACTCTTTTTTCTGGTGATGATTATTTATCGCTTTATTCAAGCGAGATTGTTGCCAGGCTTCCGGTTCTGGAACCAGAATGTGCATAAAGATAGCGATAGCAATTGGAATAATTGCAACATAAAACAGCATGCGCCATCCATGATCAGGAATAATCCAGCCGGCTAGCAAAGTTGCTACAATATAACCCACTGTCCAGCCAGCTTGTAAGGTACCTAATACAGTAGTGCGGTATCGGGTAGGAACATATTCTGCCATTAAAGTATTACAGGCGATGTAAAGAGAACCTAGACCTAATGAAGCAAAAAAACGTAGAATACCAAACTGCATAAAGCTTTGCGTAAAGCCCAAGCCACAGGTCAAAACTGAAAAGGTTAAAATTGAAATTACAACTATTCTGACCCTGCCAAAGCGGTCGCAGGCCCAGCCCCCAAAGATACCGCCAATTGCCATACCAGCTAAAGTAAAACTACCCAGCATGCCAGCCTCAACAGTACTCAGTCCGAAATCTGCCTTAATACTGTTGAGGCTATAAGAAAGCAGCATTAAATCAGCGCCATCGACCAGTAAAGCTAAAAATGCAAATAAGAATGCAATTTTCCAGGTATTCGGGCCAATGCTTGAAGTTATTGTGTTTATAGACATAATCCATTACTTACTATTAAGGGCGCTTTAATTTTCCTTAAAGCGCTTGAGGTTTTATTGAGTCATTTCACGAATCATATTGCGTGCAATAATAATTTGCTGAATCTGTGTGGTTCCTTCATAAAGACGGAACAGGCGTACATCCCGATAGAAACGTTCAATGCTGTATTCACTGATATAGCCAGCTCCTCCATGAATCTGTACGCAGCGATCTGCAACACGGCCACACATTTCCGTTGCGAACATTTTTGAGCATGATGCTTCCGTACTGGTATTTTCACCCTGGTCCCGACGCCGGGCAGCATCGAGCACCATACATCTGGCTGCATAGATTTCAGCTTTGGAGTCTGCCAGCATGGCCTGGATTAACTGGCCACTGGCAATTGGCTCACCGAACTGTTTACGTTCAACGGCATACCGCAGTGCGTCATCCAGCATACGTACCGCAGCACCTACACTTAAAGCAGCAATATGTAGACGTCCTTTATCAAGGACTTTCATGGCCGTTTTAAAACCGATCCCTTCCACTCCTCCAATCAGGGCAGAGGCGGGTACACGACAGTTTTCAAAGATGACGTCACAGGTATGAGCACCTTTTTGCCCCATTTTTTGGTCACGTTTACCTAGAGATATTCCGGGTGTCTTGCTATCAATAATGAATGCAGAAATACCGCCTGAGCCTTTAACTTCAGAGTTAGTACGTGCCATGACTGTAAATGCACCTGCATGTGGAGCATTAGTAATAAAACGCTTGGTACCATTCAGGATATAAAAATCGCCATCTTTCACTGCAGTCGTGCGTAAAGATGCGGCATCAGAACCTGATTCTGGTTCAGTCAGGCAAAACGAGCCAATAATTTCCCCTTTAGCAAAACGCGGGAGATAATACTGTTTTTGCTCCTCCGTGCCATCAATCAAGATTGCGCTAGAACCAATACCATTATTTGTTCCAATAAGTGAGCGAAAGGCAGGTGAAGTGCGACCCAGTTCAAAGGCAACTCGTACTTCTTCTTCCATGGTTAAACCCAGACCTTCATATTCTTCAGGAATAGTCAGTCCAAATAATCCGAGTTCACGCATTTGCTGAACAATATCTGCTGGAATTTCATCTGTTTCTGCTACTTCAGTTTCCCTCGGAATAAGTACGCCTTCAACAAACTGACGTAACATATCAAGTAGTTGATCCAGGGTTTCCTGATCACGAACCATTTCATCTCCTTGGTCGTTATTTTCACCACAGAAGTGGTATAAGCGGACGAGCCGGTATATTTCTTTTTGGGCATACTAAAGAAAATGATTTCACATGACAATATATTTTGATAATTTATTTTGCAATGCGATATTAATTTCTATTACAGCTAACTTATTAAACTTTTGATTTTGCTTAGACAGTTCTTATATTTCAGAAAATATCTTATCTCTAGAGTTTTGTTTTACATAAATTGAGAGTATATTAAAATAAATAATATCGCTAGGCGAAACTTAATCTTGAGTAAATAGAGATTAAGATTTGTTATAGCAAACTAAACAAATAGTGAGATAAAAATGGGAGCACTAACAGGAATTCGTGTACTTGATCTGAGTCGTGTATTGGCAGGCCCTTGGTGTGGGCAAATACTGGCAGATCTGGGGGCTGAAGTAATTAAGGTAGAGCGACCTCAGCATGGTGATGATACTCGTAGCTGGGGGCCACCCTGGATGAAGAATGATGCAGGTGATGACACACGTGAAGCTGCTTATTATCAATCTGCGAACCGTAATAAACTCTCTGTAGCAATTGACATTGCCAGTTTGGAAGGGCAGGAGCTGATCAAAGCTTTAATTCAGGATACTGATGTAGTTATTGAAAACTATAAGACAGGTTCACTGAAAAAATATGGTCTGGACTACGACAGTTTAGCTGCAATCAATCCGCAACTGGTTTACTGTTCTATTACCGGTTTCGGTCAAGACGGACCACGTGCTGAAGAACCTGGTTATGACTTTATCATCCAGGGGATGGGTGGGTTAATGTCTGTTACTGGGGAAAAAGATGATTTGCCTGGAGGCGGCCCACAAAAGGTTGGTGTGGCATTTTCTGATTTGGCTACAGGCCTTTATTCTACGATTGCCATTCAGGCAGCACTGCTGAACCGGCATGAAACCGGATTGGGCCAATATATTGATATGGCTTTGCTGGATGTACAAATTGCCACGCTGGCAAATCAGGGGATGAACTATCTGGCTTCAGGAAAAGTACCGGGCCGTTATGGCAATGCGCATGCCAATATTGTTCCGTATCAGGTATTCAAAGCGGCCGATCGGGATTTTATTATTGCTTGTGGGAATGATAAACAGTTTATCCAGTTGTGTCAGAGTATTGGATTAGCAGAATTACCAAATGACCCACGCTTTAGCCGTAATGCTGACCGAATCAAACATCGTACTGAAATTATTGATATTTTATCGAAGCATTTCTTGAAGAAAACTGCAGATGAATGGGTAACAGCTATTCATGCAGTTAAAGTACCTGTGGGAGTAATTAATAACCTGGAACAGGCTTTTCGGGAACCACAAGTAATAGCCCGAAAAATGCTGGTTGAGATGCCACATCCATATAAGCAAAAACTGACAGTTATTGGTTCACCAATAAAAATGTCGCGTACACCAGTAGAATACCGTCGCGCGCCTCCAACGCTAGGAGAACATACTGAGCAGATTTTAAGACGCGTTGCCTCTCAGGAACACTTAAAAAAATTAAAAGCCGAAGGTATTATTGAGTAAACTGATAAAAAAGAAGCAATCGGCCAGTTTGCTTCTTTGCTATTTAATATAATTATAGATTATAATTTCGCAATGCGAAACATTAGTAGGTTGAGAAAGAGTCATGGATAATACCAATGATATAGAACAAACAGAAAAAATTTTGGCTCCTTTAAGACATGAGTTACTACATCCAATTGAAGATATGCAGGATGAGAATGATCGGCAGTTTATTACTGCCTTGGCCCGTGGTCTGGAACTGCTACGTTGTTTTACACCTAAGCACCAACATTTAGGAAATCAGGAACTAGCTCAATTAACCGGTTTACCTAAACCCACTATTACCCGTCTGACTCATACGTTGTCACGTCTGGGTTATATTAAGCAGGTTCCAAATTCGAGCAAGTTTCAGCTGTCTGTTGGGGTACTGGCATTCGGTTACTCCATGCTGGCTAATGTATCGATTCGTTCAATTGCTAATCCTTATATGAAAGAACTCGCTGACTATGCAGGTGCAGCAGTAGCCATGGCAACCCGAGACCGGTTAAACATGATTTATTTGGATGTCGTGCAGGGGAAAGGCAATATCACCATGCGAAGACAGGTAGGAACTTATTTACCTATTCATTTAAGTTCTATGGGTCGGGCTTGTCTGGCAGCTATGCCAGAAGATGAACGTGATTTTCTGCTTGATGCTATCCGTTTAAAATATAAGGAAGACTGGTTCAAGATTAACCGTGATCTTGACCGTGCCTTTAAGGATTATCAGGATTTTGGCTACTGTTTCTCGATTGGAGAATGGCATAAGGATGTGAACTCGGTCGCGGTGCCTTTAATTCATGAACAGCATGGTTTACTGGTTTTTAACTGCGGTGGACCAAGTTTCATTATGAAACGTGAAAAACTTGAAGAAGATATTGCACCGCGCCTGCTACATATGGTGAATAATATCCGTACTGAAATCAGTTAAAATATGATGCATTGGTCAGGAAGATCAATGCATTGTTATGATTGAAGCGGTAAAGCAGTTCGTTCTTCCAGAATACAAATCACTAGACAGGTAATTGCAAATATCATGCCTAACGTGCAGGTGCCTGTCCAGCCAAAATGAGTCCAGGCATAGGCTCCGGCGGTAGTCCCTAATGCTCCTCCTGCAAAATAACCTGTCATATAAATAGCATTAAAACGAGATCTGAGGTTTTCACTTAATTTAAATACTATGCTTTGATTGGTTACATGAATTGCAGAGAGTGATGCGTAAAGGATAAGCGTTGCCATCATATAAAACGCTAATTGATAAGGTGTAAGTAAAAATAATAGCCAGCAAATGATAAGACCCAGACTACATAAAATAGAAATCTGGTGAATATATCCCCGGTCAATAAACTTACCCGTGAAATTAGCTATAAATACACCAACGATGCCAACCAGACCAAATAATCCAATACTAAAATCGCTCATATGATAAGGAGCTGGTGCAAGTAGTAGTGACGTAGTAGTAAATGTCATACTTACCCCAGCAAAGGTTAATCCGCCAATATAGCTGCGCCGGCGTAAGCGTTGATTTGTCAAAAAAATAGAGGCTAACGAGCGTAGAGTATAAGCATAGCTTTCAGTGCTGGTAGGCGGAAAAACCCCGATATTTCGATGTAATATAAAAGCAATACAGAAAAGTAAGATACCACTGGCCAGATAGATAAAATTCCATGCAAATAAACTTGAGGCCAAACCTGAAAGGGAACGGGCAAGAAGAACCCCCATCATTAAACCGCTAAGCAGGAAACCCACCACCCGACCACTCTGTTGTGCTGGAACCAGACTGGCTGCTAAAGGTAATAATAGCTGCGCAGCTACAGAAAATAGACCAGTAATGAGTGTACCCAGTATAAGCAGACTTATATGCTGTGAAATACCGCTGATGATCAGGCCAAGTGCAGCAAATAGCATGAAACAGAAGAGTAGGCGGCGTTTTTCGAGAATATCTCCAAGAGGCATCAGCAGGAGCAGGCCACAGGCATAAGCAATTTGTGCCAAAGTAGGTACCCAGGAAACAAGGGTTTCTGGTAATTGCAAATTTTGACTCATAGAATGAATGAGTGGCTGACTAAAATAATTACTACCGGTACAGATACCGGCAGCAATTGCCATTAATATAATTGTTGGAGTATAAAGCGTATTTTTCATATTCTCTTAGTATTAAAAGCCTCTGTAGAGGCTTTACCAAGTTAAGCCTTTAAGCTGTTTTCTGCGGGTCATATTGACGGTCTTTAATAAAGATTCCTGATACTGCACCGCATAAGAAATAAGCTCCGCCCATGATCAAAAAACCAAGACCGATAGAGCCACCACTTGCAGCCGCACCAATAATTGCCGGAGCAAACATGGCACCAATACGGCCAGCATTATAAGCTCCACCCACAGCTGTTCCGCGAATATTGGTAGCAAAACTTTCAGTCATGTAAGTGGCATTGATGGCGTAAGGAATTCCATAAAGGAAACCGAAGAAAATCAGCAAATAGGCAATATTATCTGGCGAGTTAAATATTACAATCACAGGTAAAAATATAGCTGTACCAATAGCCCCAAAAGCAAATACAAAGCGTCGGCCCAAGCGGTCAGCTGCATAACCTGCAATAATCTTGCCAAAGATCATGGCAATATAGGTTCCAATCATGTAGCCAGTCATGGCTTTAAAATTCATCCCCAGTTCAGATTCGAGATAAGCTGGCATCCAGTTGTTTACACCATAATAGCCAAACTGTAAAAAGCCGGCAGTTAAAATCCACAGCATGAACATTCTGCGATTACGCTTATCTGCGAAAATTATTTTGACTGTACTTTGCTGTTTTACCGGCTGTGCCTGTACAGTAACCCGTGAAGCGGATAGACGCTCCAGACGGGCTCGCTGCCAGGATTCCGGTTCGGGAACCAGTTTCTGAATAAATAATGCCAATACCGAAGGAATAATGGCTATAAAAAATAATACCCGCCAGCCATGTTCAGGAATAATCCAGCCCGCTAGCAATGTTGCTACAATATAGCCGACTGTCCAGCCAGCCTGTAGAGTCCCCAGTATTGTAGTTCGATATTCAGTAGGTACGTACTCAGCCATTAACGTATTGGCTGCAATATATAAAGAACCAATACCGAAAGCTGAAAGAAAGCGGATGATAGCAAACTGCTCAAAACTTTGTGTAAAGCCGAGTGCCGCAGTTAATAATGAAAATACCAGAATCGAAATCACGACTGTTCGAACCCGTCCAAGATAATCACAGGCCCAGCCACCCATGAAACCTCCTAGTGCCATCCCTGCCAGGGTAAAACTTCCTAATGCACCAGCTTGTAAATTGGTCAGTCCAAATTCGGCTTTTAAACTGGTTAAACTAAAAGACAGTAGCAGCATATCGGCACCATCAATTAACAGGGCCAAAAATGCAAAAACAAAAGCGATTCGCTGCGTAGTTTTAGAAATTGGCCGGATAAGGGTTTCCGGCATCAGTGGTGTGGTCATAATTCATCCTGAAATTCAAAGGTTAATCCTTAACCTGATTAATCATATTTTTAGCAATAATGATCTGCTGGATTTGTGAAGTTCCCTCATAAAGACGGAACAGGCGTACGTCCCGATAAAAACGTTCAATACTGTATTCACTGATATAGCCAGCCCCTCCATGAATCTGCACGCAGCGGTCTGCAACGCGGCCACACATTTCCGTTGCGAACAGCTTGGCACAAGATGACTCAGTAGAAACATTCAGTCCTTGGTCCCGACGCCGGGCAGCATCGAGTACCATACATTTGGCTGCATAGATTTCAGCCTTGGAATCTGCCAGCATGGCCTGAATTAACTGGAAACTGGCAATTGGCTGACCGAACTGTTTACGTTCAACGGCATACCGCAGTGCGTCATCCAGCATACGTTCGGCTGCACCAACACTGACTGCTGAAATATGTAAACGTCCTTTATCGAGGACTTTCATGGCTGTTTTAAAGCCAATACCTTCCACACCTCCAATCAGGGCAGAGGCAGGTACACGACAGTTTTCAAAGATAACATCACAGGTATAAGTACCTTGCTGCCCCATCTTTTTATCTTTTTTACCTAAGCTAATGCCTGAAGTATTCCGGTCAACTACAAAAGCGGAAATACCGCCTGCGCCTTTAATATCAGGATTGGTTCTGGCCATTACGGTATAGGTACTTGCTAGCGGCGCATTGGTGATATAGCGTTTAGTACCATTCAGGATATAAAAATCACCATCTTTCACTGCTGTAGTCTTTAAAGATGCAGCATCAGAACCTGATTCCGGTTCAGTCAGGCAAAATGAACCGATGATTTCACCACTGGCATAGCGTGGTAAATACTTCTGTTTTTGCTCCTCAGTCCCGTCAATAATAATACCGCTTGAACCAATTCCATTATTAGTTCCAAAAATAGAGCGGAAAGCAGGTGAGGTACGACCAATTTCAAAGGCTACATAAAGTTCTTCTTCCATGGTCAGTCCTAAACCGCCATATTCCTCAGGAATAGTGAGACCAAACAAGCCTAATGCTTTCATCTGGTCAATAATGTCCTGAGGCATTTCATCTTTTTCAGCCACCTCATGTTCACGTGGCATTAATTCATTTTTAACAAATTGCTGAATCATATGAAGTAACTGATCCAGTGTTTCCTGATTACGAATCATCCTGACTCCTTGGAGTTATATTCTTTACAAAGGAAAAGACTAAAAATCTATATAAATAATTTTTGGTACTAAAATTAATTAATAATAAAAATTAATTTTACTCTGCAAAATTAATTTATCTAAATATAGCTTCATATTTTATTTAAAATCTATAGTTTTGTGTTATAAATAAAATATTATTTCGTTTGATGAAATAAATATATTTTATTTCTAGGGAAATTAGAACAAGAGTAAGGAGTAGAATGATGGGTGCTTTGAGAGGTTTTAGAGTGCTGGATCTAAGCCGTATTCTGGCAGGCCCTTGGTGCAGTCAGATTCTGGCTGACTTGGGTGCTGAAGTCATCAAAATTGAAAAACCCTATAGTGGTGATGATACCCGTCGTTGGGGACCACCCTGGTTAAAAGATGATTCAGGACAAGACACTCAGGAGTCTGCTTACTATCTTTCTGCAAATCGGGGTAAGCATTCAGTCGCTATTGATCTTGCAACTCTGGAAGGGCAGCAGCTTATCCGGACACTTGTACTTGAATCTGATGTATTAATTGAAAATTATAAAGCGGGTTCACTTCAAAAATATGGTCTTGATTATGAAACGTTAGCAGCAATCAATCCGCGACTCGTTTATTGTTCTATTACAGGGTTCGGACAGAAAGGACCTCGTGCAAATGAACCTGGATATGATTTTATTATTCAGGGTATGGGCGGTATGATGAGTGTTACCGGCGAACGGGATGACCTGCCGGGTGGTGGTCCCCAGAAGGCTGGCTTGGCTTTTGCAGATTTAACCACCGGGCTCTATTCAGCTATTGCTATTCAGGCAGCACTGCTTTCCAGAGAAAAAACGGGCGAGGGTCAACATATTGACATGGCCCTGCTAGATACACAGGTAGCTTCCTTATCTGTTCTCGCCATGAATTATTTAACCTCGGGAAAAGTCCCGGGCCGTTTCGGCAATGCTCATGCTAATATTGTACCTTATCAGGTATTTAAAGCTGAAAAAGGCGAGTTTATTATTGCCTGTGGTAATGATAGCCAGTTTAAAGCACTGTGTGAAAGTATTGGTCTGGCTGAGTTAGCTCTTCATCCACATTACAGGCAAAATTCCGGGCGTGTCACTTATCGGGAAGAATTGACTGCTTTATTACAGCAACACTTTATGACACGACCAGCCGAGGAATGGGTAAAAGTCATTCATCAGGTTAAAGTCCCGGTCGGCATGATTAACAATTTAAAGCAGACTTTAGAAGAAGAGCAGGTGATTGTCCGGGAGATGGTAGTTAACATGCCTCATTCTTTGCAGCAGAACTATACATCTATTGGTTCACCTATTAAACTTTCAAAAACACCGGTAGAGTATCAAAAGGCGCCGCCGTGTTTAGCACAAGATACTGAAAATATTCTAAGCCGGTATTTATCAGAAACAGAAATTATAGAACTGAAAGAAAAGAAAATTATTCAGTAAATTTAAAAGTCCCCGTTCTTACAAGTCGGGGACTTTTTATATTTTACATAATTTCATTTAATGAGTCCTGAATATTGTGCACCATATGAATCAGGCGCGGACCGATTTCATCTTCGAGGCGCTCGGGACTGAGTTGAAAGCTGGGTGCTCCACAGTTAAAGACATATAAACCATGCTGACTGCTTACCAAGGGTACCGCCACAGAATTTACTTCCTTATGCCATTCTCCTAAAGATAAACAATAGCCATAGTCCTGATAATCACGAAAAGCACGTTCAAGTGAACGTTTGATTGAAGGCCAGTTCTCCGGATTTTTCTTGGCTAGTGCATCCATCAAGAAATTGCGCTCATGTTCTGGTGTAGCTGCCAGACAGGCCCGTCCCATAGAGCTGCTATAAATGGGTAAAGTCGAACCAATAGGGCGACGCATATTCAGTGAGCTTTCTACTTGTACTACATCAATATAAATCATATTCAACCGGTCACGGGTTGCCATAGCGACCGGTGCCTGAGCATATTTACTCATCTCTTCCATAAGCGGATGAGCAGTATTGCGAATAGAGATATTAGACAAGGCTGAATAGCCTAAGGAAAGTACACCTATATCAAGCATGTACTTTGTAGAATTTGGCAACTGTTTTAAATAGCCTAAGCTTACCAATGTATTAGTAATACGGGCAATTGTCGGCTTCGGTAAACCTGTCATCTTAGCCAGTTCCTGATTACCCAAGACCTGTTTATGAGCAGAAAAGCAGCGCAGTAACTCTAATCCACGTGCCAAAGAGGCAATAAATTGCGGATTATTTTCACGATGTATATGAGAGATAGGGTCGAGACGAATTTCATCCAGATTGGTTATTTTTTCAGTTTTTTCTACTCTGGTACTTTCAGACATTCAAGCCTCAAATATAATGAAAAATAAATATGTTATTCATTATATTTCGTTAAACAAAATTAATCCATTCACCACTTTTATAGTGAATGGATCTTTAAACTCAAAAAATCAGGAAACGTTTTCAATGACCATAGCCAGACCTTGACCTACACCAATACAAAGACTAATCACCGCATATTTTTTCTGGCGGCGCTGTAATTCACGTGCAACTGTTAGTGTAAGACGCGCGCCAGAAGCACCAAGAGGGTGGCCTACTGCAATTGCTCCTCCGTTTGGATTAACACGCGGATCATTAAAATCTACATCTAAACCTTTCAAACAGGACAATACCTGTGAAGCAAAAGCTTCATTGATTTCAATAATGTCCATATCATCAAGAGTCAGACCAGCACGGCTGACTGCTTTTTTAATTGCCTCAATAGGACCCGCACCCATAATACGTGGTTCAATACCTGCCGCTGCCGCTGACAAAATTTTTGCCATTGGCTTTAAGCCGTATTTTTCCTGAACTGTTTCTGAACCGATCAGTAGAGCTGCTGCGCCGTCATTAATACCAGAAGCATTTCCTGCAGTAACTACACCACCTTCAAACAAGGGTTTTAATTTAGATAGAGCTTCAAAATTAGAAGATGGACGTGGATGTTCATCTTCACTAACCAGTTTAGGCGGTAACTTTTTACCTTGAGAAACTTCAATAGGAGTAATTTCTCCTTCAAAGAAGCCTTCAGTCTTTGCCTGCTGATATTTCGCCTGTGACTGTGCAGCAAAGGTATCCGCCTGTTCACGGGTAATTCCAAATTCGACAGCTACATTATCGCCTGTTTCAGGCATTGAATGGCCACCATACTGCGCAGTAATTTTCTTATTAGGAAAACGTGAACCAATAGTGGTATCAAAGATTTTTGCCTCACGACTAAATGCAGTTTCTGCTTTGCCCATAACAAATGGTGCACGGGTCATGCTTTCTACACCACCAGCAATATACAGTTCACCTTCACCACAGGTAATGGCACGAGCCGAATCGATAACAGCCCCTAAACCACTTGCACATAACCGGTTTACTGTCTGTCCGGGTACAGTAACTGGCAAACCGGCCAATAACACAGCCATACGTGCTACATTACGGCTGTCTTCGCCAGCCTGATTCGTATCACCCAGAATAACATCTTCAATATCTGTCCCTGGTACACCTGTTTTTTCAATGAGCTTTTTAATAACTTCTGCTGCCAGATCATCAGGACGTATAGACGCGAGTACACCCCCATGACGGCCAATCGGACTACGTAAACCATCGTAAATATAGGCATTTAGCATTTGAAAACTCCATTTCAGAGATAGTAAGAGAGTAATTTTTGATTACTCAAAAAATATTTTGGTATCACTACGGCTTAAGGCTTATAAGTCATTCATCATGCTACATTTATTTGTCAGTTCAATCTGTGAAGAGCTTGGCAGTCAGTGATGAGTACATATAAGGCCTATAAATTTGGGATTTCTTACATTCCATCTTCTTAATTAAGATTCTAGAAAAGCACTGGGTTTTTATGTTTTAGCTTAAAATTTCAGTGCAATGAAAAAGACAAGTATTGCCTTTAACTCTTGATTCCTAGGTCTTAATTATATTGATTACTTTGTTTCGTATAGCAAAACTATATTCTTTTTATCCTGTTATGTCTAAATTTTTTTGCAATTAATTTCGAAGTAGAATTAAAAACATTTTTATTATTTTATTAATTATTTGATTTATATTAATTAAAAAAATTAATTTCGCTCGACGAAATTAATTTTCAAAAAAGCTTGAATTTTGTGCATTTTATCTTTTACTATTCAGAACAGCATAAGTAAAACCAGATTTTTCATTGTGAAATTTAAATGAAGTGAAAAATCTATAGCGTTTAAAATAAATAGGTAGGGAGATCTCTGATGATCCGTGATGAAGGAATGCTTGAACAGCTGCTTTCAACGATTCGAAATTTTGTTAAAAATGAACTTATTCCACGTGAACACGAAGTTGCCGAAGCAGATAAAATTCCTGAAGACCTCATCCAGAAAATGCGTGAACTCGGTTTATTTGGACTCACTATCCCTGAAGAGTATGGCGGTTTAGGAATTACTATGGAGGAAGAGGTACGAGTTGCCTTTGAACTGGGCCAAACTTCACCAGCCTTCCGTTCACTTATTGGAACAAATAATGGTATTGGTTCTAGCGCAATCTTGATTGATGGCACTGAAGAGCAAAAACAGAAGTATTTACCACGCTATGCCAGTGGTGAAATCATTGGTTCGTTTTGCCTGACTGAACCGGAATCAGGTTCTGATGCTGCATCTTTACGCACGACTGCAGTCAAAAATGGCGATTTTTATATCCTGAATGGCACTAAACGCTATATCACCAATGCTCCACATGCTGCAACCTTTACCGTAATGGCCAGAACCAATCCTGAAATTAAAGGCTCAGGCGGTATTTCTGCCTTTCTAGTTGAAGCCGATAATCCAGGTATTACTCTTGGAAAAATTGATCAGAAAATGGGGCAGAAGGGTTCACATACCTGTGACGTCATCTTTGAAAACTGTCGTGTACCCGCCTCTGCCCTGATTGGAGGAGTGGAAGGGGTCGGTTTTAAAACAGCCATGAAAGTCCTCGATAAAGGACGTCTGCATATTGGAGCCTATAGTGTAGGGGTAGCAGAACGTATGCTGGATGACGCATTGCGGTATGCCGTTGAACGTAAACAGTTCGGTCAGCCAATTGCCAATTTCCAGTTAATCCAGGCCATGCTGGCAGACTCCAAAGCTGAAATCTATGCAGCCAAATGTATGGTGCTCGATGCTGCACGTCGTCGTGACCAGGGTGAAAATATCAGTACAGAAGCATCATGCTCAAAAATGTTCGCAACGGAAATGTGTGGCCGTGTTGCAGACCGCTGTGTACAGATTCATGGAGGAGCTGGCTATATCAGTGAATACAGTATTGAACGTTTCTATCGGGATGTACGCTTGTTCCGTCTTTATGAAGGAACCACACAGATTCAGCAAATTATTATTGCACGCAACATGATTAAAGAAGTGTCTTCGTAATGAGGACATGATGGGGATAAGGCATCAAAGCTAAGATGCCTTTTATTACAAGGAAATGGACATGATGGATCAGGCTGTTCAAAAAACAGATAACACAACAAATGCAAAAGTCTGGAAATTTGCTTTTATTTTTTCCTTCCTGGCTTTATTGGTTGATGGCGCTGATATTGCTTTTTTATCTTATAGTCTAACCAGTCTGAAAGCTGAATTTGGTTTAAGCAGTATACAGGCAGGCGCACTCGGAAGCTGGACACTGGCAGGCATGGCAATTGGTGGCTTCTTTGGTGGCTGGGCCTGTGACCGTTTTGGACGGGTGCGGGTTATTGTTATTGCAATTACCTTATTCTCGTTGCTGACCTGCTGGCTGGGCTTTGCACAAAGTTACCAGCAATTTGTGACACTACGTTTTATTTCAGCGATTGGTTTAGGGGCACTCTACATCGCCTGTAACACCTTAATGGCTGAATATGTGCCTACAAAATATCGCTCGACTGTATTAGCTGCCCTTATGACTGGCTGGACCTTGGGTTCAATTGTGGCTACGGTACTTGCAGGCTGGCTTATTCCTGAATTCGGCTGGCGCATGCTGTTTTATATTTCAATTATTCCTATTGTTCTGGCAGTAGCCATGCACTTTCTGGTGCCTGAACCACAGTCATGGAAAGATGCACGTGCCCAGCGCCTCACCACTACCACTTCAGTAGATCAGAGCCAACCTAAACCTAAAGGTGCTTTCAAGACAATTTTTGCAGATGTCATGAACCGCCGCATGTTCATCCTGTGGTCATTCAGTACTGCTTTTCTACAGTTCGGCTATTATGGGGTAAGTAACTGGTTGCCAGCCTATTTAGAATCCGATCTTGGTATCAAGTTTAAAGAAATGACCATGTATATGATCGGCACATTCTTTATCATGATCTGTACAAAAATTATTGCAGGCTATATTGCAGACCGGATTGGACGCCGTGCTGTATTTGCCTTCGGTACAATGGGCACAGCAATCTTTATTCCCATCATTGTATTTGGTAATACGCCTGACAATATTTTATGGCTAATGCTGTTATTCGGTTTTCTGTACGGTATTCCATACGGAATCAATGCAACTTATATGACAGAGAGCTTTCCAACCAAGGTTCGAGGTACAGCTGTAGGCGGTGCATACAATATTGGCCGTCTGGGTGCAGTACTTGCGCCGGTTACTATTGGCTACTTTGCACAAGGCGGTTCCATAGGTACAGGTCTGTTGATTATGGGTGTAGCCTATTTTCTTTGCGGTTTAATTCCAGCCTTGTTTATTAAAGACCGTTTATATAATCCTCAAAAAGCAGAGTAATGGTATTTACCATTGCTCTTTTTTTATATTTGAGAAGGTAAAAGTTCAGATGATCAATAAAATCACTCCGGATATTGAAACGATTTTAAAGGGTATTCCAGACGGGGCCAGTATCATGACAAGCGGCTTTGGACTAGCTGGACAACCAGTTGAACTCATTGAGGCCCTGATTGACTTTGGCCCACGCGACCTGACCATTATCAATAATAATGCAGCCTCAGGTGACCGTGGTCTGACCAAGCTATTAATGGCTGGACTGGTCAAAAAAATGATCTGTTCTTTCCCAAAAGCTAATAATACCAAAGTATTTGATGAACTTTATAAAGCAGGAAAAATAGAGCTGGAGCTAGTACCACAGGGCAATCTGGCCTGCCGGATTCAGGCAGCTGGTGCAGGGCTGGGAGCAATATTTACTCCGACCGGTTATGGGACCAAGATTGCTGAAGGTAAGGAAACCCGTATTATCAAAGGCAAAGCTTATGTACTTGAATATCCGATTGAAGCTGACTATGCACTGATCTATGCAGACAAAGCAGACCGTTGGGGTAATCTGACTTATCGAAAAGCTGCGCGAAACTTTGGCCCCCTTATGGCTAAAGCTGCAGAGATCACAATTGCTCAGGTTCATGAAATTGTTGAGCTGGGTACATTAGATCCTGAGTGTGTCGTCACACCAGGAATTTTCGTTCAGCATGTATTTCAGTTACCAGGAGGAGGCGCATGAGTATCCAGAAGCGTACACGTGAGCAAATTGTACAGTTAATTGCACAAGATATCTCCGATGGTTCTTATGTGAATCTAGGCATAGGTCTGCCAACAAAAGTTTCTAAATACCTGCCAACAGACCGGGAAATTATTCTTCATTCAGAAAACGGTATATTGGCTTTTGGTGCACCACCAGAGCCAGGGCAAGAAGACCCCGACCTCATTAATGCAGGAAAAGAATTTGTCACTTTACTGGATGGTGGCTGTTTTATGCATCATGGTGACTCATTTGACATCATGCGCGGCGGGCATCTGGATATTTGTGTGCTTGGGGCTTTTCAAGTTGCAGTAAATGGTGACCTGGCCAACTGGCATACTGGTGAAGCAGATGCAGTACCAGCTGTAGGTGGTGCAATGGATCTTGCAGTCGGCGCAAAAACTATTTTCGTATGTATGGAACATGTGACTAAGCATGGTGAGCCTAAAGTGGTTAATGCACTGACTTATCCCGTAACAGGGGAGCAATGTGTGAACCGGATTTATACTGATCTCTGCATTATTGAACTCAGCAATGGCAAAGCATTAGTTAAGGAAATAGTTGAAGGCTTAAGTTTTGAAGAATTACAGTCTATGACTGGATGTGCACTTGCCGACGCCAGAACTTAAAAAGCTTTTTATACGGATTTAATATCTTTAAGGATTAAAGAATGAAAAAAATGATTTTAGCTGCAGCCTGTGCTGCGGCCTCAGGGAGTATTTTCGCCGATTCTACCGAGCAGCGTATTTTACTGTTGGAAAATGAATTACAGCGCTTAAAGACCGAGCTTAAAGAGCAAAAACAGCAGCAAAATGTTCTGCAAGCACAGCAGCAGGAAGATCGGGCTTTAACACAGAAAATTAATACTTCCTCATGGAAAGACAATGTCGACTTTTATGGCATCTTGCGTATGGATGGTGCAGTAGACTTTAAAAGTACAACAGGCCGTTCAAGCGGAGGGCGTACCAGTAATAAGATTAATAGTGTCCCTTTTGATGGAGTTGAGGGAAACCGTTCAGATTTTACCGTAGCCGCCAGCCGCTTTGGAGTAGACATTAATCATCTGGGGGGACGTAAAGATGTTAAAGCCAAGCTGGAAGCCGACTTTTGGGTGGACAGTGGTAAAGGCGATGGCAAACTCAGGATACGTCATGCTTATGTCAGTTTTGATGACTGGTTATTTGGCCAGACATGGTCGCTTATGTCGAATATGGAAACAATTACTGAGTCAGTTGATTTTACCCAGTTACTCGGTGCTTCAATCCTGCGTGATCCGCAAGTCCGCTATCAGTGGCAGTTTAGCCCCGCACATACATTGCAGATGGCTCTTGAGTATTCAGGTGAAAGAACTTCAGAATTTCCAAGCCTGACCAGTAAATACACTTACAAGAATGGACCATTGCATTTGATGGGGCAGGGCTTCATCAACGAGAAGCAGGCACAAGCTACCACTGGTGATATTGAAAAAGTCAGTTGGGGTGTAGGAGCGGGTGCCAAATATAAATTTAATGCTCAGCAATCAGTTCAGGCGAACTATTACCATGTGAAAGGTGACCAGAAGTTTGTATTTTATACCAATCAGGGTTCAACCTCGGATAACGCAAACTGGGGCGGCGACTTCTCTGTAAATACAGATAATAATGAGTTACTGTTAAATGAATTTGATAGCCTGAGTATTGGTTACTCTCATAAATTTAATGACCAGTGGCGAGCAAATATTGCAACTTCATTACTGCAATATGATGATAATAGTGCATATGCCAAAGCCAATCCAGAAAGTAATAAACGCCTAACTGACCATGTAGTTAATGCATTTTATACCCCAGTGGAACACGTAGATCTAGGGGTAGAATATCATCATGGTAAACGTGAAAACCTTGCAGGAAAAGAGGCGGATATTTCACGTGTTAATATGTCAGCACGTTATAAGTTTTAATTTAACCAGACAAGGATGTCATTTATGCAAAATAGCCAGCCAGAACATTATGACCTGTCACGAGGTCTGATTCTGATGTTGGCAATTACCTGCGGTTTATGCGCAGGCTCGAATTATTTTAATCAGCCATTGATATATTCAATTTCAGAAAGCCTTGCAGTGAGTGCAGAACAGGCAGCCTTTACAATTGTGATCAGTCAGCTTTCATATGCTGCCGGTTTATTTGTATTGGTTCCCTTAGGAGACCTTTTTGAGAAACGGAGTTTTATCTGCCTGCTCATGTGTTTAACCGGAATTGCCCAGATTGGGCTTTCCATGAGTCATTCAGTTTCTGTACTTTATGGTTTTACATTTTTAGCCACATTCTTTTCTATAGCAGCTCAGGTACTTATTCCCTTCATTTCCAATCTGGTATGTCCGCGTAAAAGTGCTGAACTTGTCGGTATACTGATGAGTGGTTTACTGATGGGAATACTTTCCGCCCGAACAATAGCCGGGTTAGTCTCTACCATGTGGTCTTGGCACTATATTTATCTGGGTAGTGGTATAACCATACTTTTATTTGCACTGGTGATGTGGAAACGTTTGCCTCAGTCCAATAAAGTATCTGGCTTAACAATATGGAAAATTTACCAGTCTTTATTCAGCTTTGCTGTTCATGAACCCCATCTGATCCGTAGGGGTATTGTAGGAGGACTCGGCTTTGGCATGCTTACTCTTATCTTTACAACGATGACCTTTCTTTTAGCAAATGCTCCTTACCATTTTAACGATTTTCAGATTGGCCTTTTTGGAATTGTAGGTTTAGCAGGGGTTTTTGCTACACCTTGGGCAGGTAAACTCATCAGCCGTGGTCAAGATCACCATGTAGCACGCATATGCATCTGTTTATTAATCATATCTTGGTTACCACTCTATTTTGCTCAGCAATCATTATGGATGTATGGAGTAGGGGTGATTTTAGCCTATTTCGGGCTTTCTGCCTTGCATGTATTAAATCAGAATCTGGTTTACCGGATTTCAGCTACAGCACGTTCAAGGATTAATTCAATTTATATGACGATGTACTTTGGTGGCGCAGCTATAGGTTCATTTTTGGCGGTCTTTTTCTGGAAACATGGAGGCTGGCCAGTATGTGTAATATTAGGAGTTTGCATCGCATTACTCATCTTTTTATTTGATCGCTATGATTACCGAGCAATGAAGCAATCCACAATCCCTTAATAAGATTTATCGCTCTACTAAAATAATAGCCTAAGCAAACTAATTCTCAATCAAATAGCCTAAGTATAGTTTTAAACTTTTAAAGCAAACCTCTCAACATAAGCCTCACAAAAAAATTCAAGAACGATTGGTAATCATAAGAGTAGCTGAACCAAAAGCATAAACTTTATCACTCTCATCAACTATACGAGCTTCAGACGTTAAAATATTACGTCCCGTATTAATCACATCCCCAATGGCAATATATGTTTTATCTTTCTGTAAAGGCCGAATCATTTTGACATTCAAATCCAGTGTCGCAAAACTTACTCCATTCTCAACAGTTGTATGAACTGCACCTCCAGTTGCTGTATCTAGTACTGTGGCACAAAAGCCACCATGAATTAAACCCTGTAAATTAAGATGACGTTCATCTGGTGTAACTGCATATTTAATATGACCAGGATGCACATCAATAATACGCATAGGAATAGTTTGAGCCATAGCAGCAGGACTCTTGATTTTCCCATCCTTTATGGCCATCAGAAATTCAAATCCATTTTTAAATTCCATATATTCTCCAAAATAGTTTATTTAAGTCTTTATTATATTTTGCTAAATAGAAATTAATTTCGCAATAAGAAATTTTTATATTTTATTAATAATAGTTGAGAAAGCTAACTGTTAAAGCTTAAACCAGCTGATCAAGAATATTTTTATGATCTAAGATAGAGTTATACTGCGTTTAGAATGAATTGATATTAAAATCGTGCTGTGCTGAATAGGGCATATGTTCAGCTATAAAGTCTTCAGCAGGAAAGCTGGTTAAAAAATTTTGAGCTTCTTGATGGGTAGCTTGTAACCAAGCTAGACGTAGCTCGGGTGGAATCACTACAACAGAGCGTTTTTCTTTTCCTGGCTTATGAAACTGTGACATTAATGGATGCTTCTCAGCATTTATAGTGAGCATAGACATAGAATGTATAAACTCTTTTTCAAGTTTTGTGCGCTCATAAATTGCTGCTATTGTAAAAGGTTGGCCATCTTTACGATAAATTCCCCAGCGTTGTGCTTTTCCCTCGATATAGCGAGGCTCAAAAAATACTTCAACTGGAATGAGTGCAAACTGGTCTGATTTCCACGCATGTCTGAAACTTGGTTTCTCGCTTGCAGTTTCACTCCGGGCATTAAAAGTTTTTTGTACTGTTTTTAAATCCTCTGCCCAAACCGGAACCAGACCAAATATGGCACGGCGCCATTCAGGCTGTTGTTCTGGAGCAATAATGATCGGACTCCGATCACTAGGGTAGACTTCAGCCTGATAGTCAAATGTCATTTGCGGTAAATCTAGTAAATGTGCATGTTCAGGTCGGATAGGTAAATAATTAGCACACATAATGCTCTACTATATTTATAATTTCTTATCTACTTTAAAATTACTCGAAATAGAAGAACAGCTAGCTATATAAAAAGTTGCAGTATAGATATATAAAATAAAATTTTTGCTAACCAAGACAGGTTGAGAGAAAATTATTTTTTAAAATAATAGCGAACCAGCAGAAGAAGGATGATAGTAACTATTAGCATGATAGCTGTAGTAGAATCAAAAAATTGCATAGATATTTTTACCTGATGATTATTTTTAAAGAATACCAGATGTCAGAAACTGTCTGGTATTCTACAATATAATAAATTAATTCCAAAAGTTAGCGATGATATTCCTGCTCAATGGCTGCAAGTTCTTGCGCATAATGTTCCAGTTTGTCCGATAAAATTTTTAATTCGTTATCACTGTAGTCATTATCAATAAGAGTGCGATAAATTACTTCCAGATTATCTCTCACAGATTCATTTTTATTAGAAAGTTTGGCATACCATGCTGAATCGACACCATAGTCCATCCTTTCATCATTGCCTGTGGAATGAATAAACAGGTTGCTCTGATATTCTTTATTCCCTGCATTATTCAATTTTTCCGAAATATTATAGGCACGAACCTGTAAATCTTTAATGCGGTCATGTAGTTGATTTTTAGTTATGCTCATAATTTTATTTCCTGTCATTACTCTATTCTTATTAGTGACTATGAAGACAGCTTTAGACTATTTCAATTATAAGTTGTTAAGTTTTAACAGGTCGTTAACATATCCAAGCTAAGCATATTATACTTTTGATCTCGCTAAACCATCTTCATTCTTTAAAAGTTTCTGTTAATGCCTGCTGAACTGCTTCTACACGACTTTTACAAGCCTTATAGGCTCGCATGGATTCTTCTACAATCTCCATCAGATTATCAATGTCTGGTTCTTCCTGTGTTTCCAAAAACTCGGCATTCTTTTTCAAGATCTCATAACCCTGTTTAAAGCTGAGTTCTTCATTATTCATTTTGACTTCCTTTTACAATTTCTGCCTGAATCGTACCATCCTGCAGCTCGAGCTGTATATTTTGCATAATATTTAATTGCTGTATAGAACGAATGGCCCTACCATTATGCCGGACAATTGCATAGCCCTTATTCAAAATATGTCGTGGATTTTGCAGTAAGGTCTCTTTTAATAGGCTGTCAATATGTTGTTTAGTCTGACGAACTTGCTGCTGGGCACAGTAATGGACCACATCCTTTAAAACGTCTAGGGTTTTAGCTGACTCAGAAAGTTGGCTATGAGACAAAGTTCTGATTAAACGCATATATTGATCATTTTGACTCTGATAAACCGTAAGCTGATATTGAGATAAAGCCTTAATATGCTGAAAGGTATTTTGAACCTGCTGTACGTTTTCACTGATAGTATTTCGAATTCCTGCAATAACCTTACTTGGGGTATCAAAAGAGCGATGGGCAATTTCATCCAGAATGGTCCGGTCTTTTTCATGACCGATACCTACCCATACGGGAACCGAACGTTTGCATAAAAGGGCAGCCAGTTCATAATCATTTAAATAGGCCAAATCATTTACAGCACCGCCTCCGCGAATAATTACAATTAGGTCAGGAGGGTAGTTAAAATCATTAGCCCAGTGTTTCAGAGCACTACGTAGAGCCTCTATAATACTTTTTGGAGCTGTTTGGCCCTGAAATGTAGCTGTTTGATAGATGAAATTACAGACACCATATTTTTGTAGTACATCAGCATCTTTTTTAAAGTCACCTAAACCGGCTGCCTGTTGCGGGGCAATAACCAGTACATGCTGGATATCAAATGGCGTAACAAGCTGACGGTTTCGTTCGATCAGTCCTTCCTGAGTTAACCGTTCAACCAGTTGTTGATATTGTCTGGCGATATCACCTAGGGTAAAGCTGGAATCTATATCTTCAATATTGACTGAAAACCCATATTGCGGATCAAAACGAGCCTTGACCTTAATAAGCACATTTAAGTCTTTAGACAGTTCTATTCCACTTTCACGCTCGAATTTAAGCACAATGTTTGCCGCACTAAATTTCCAGATTGTTGCCCGGCAACTAGCAATGACCTTATCGCTCTGCTGTTCTTTTTCAGCAAGTTCCAGATAATAGTGACCACCTTTAATATTTAAATTACGTATTTCTGCCCTGACCCAAACGGGCTCGTCAAAAGTCAGCTGAATAATTTCCTGTACGCCAGATAAATATTCACTTAAAGAAAGTTGTGGATCAGCCATAGGTCTCTGGTTAGAGTAAAACGTAATTAAAAAATATCAGGAATATTATAAATCATCTGTTGAATAGTCGTGAGAATGGCTAAAAGATTTAAGCTTAACTATAAAAGGGACTTATATGAACATCACGCTAGTAAAACTTCTCAGATGTAACAATCAAAAGGTTATGTTATCTCTGCACAAATATTTTGTTACTTTTTATAGGACAAGAATTCTGTTTCTTTAAGAAAGCTTATAACGCACTTTGAAAAGAGTATATTGAATTTCATCATTACTGTTTAGGAGTTAAGGACATGCTTAAACAAGTATTGAAATGCTGGTTATGCTTTCATGTCTGGTCATTTACCAAACAAGATGGACATAAGCTCAAGCAATGTCATAAATGCGGAACCATTAAAGACCAGTTCGAATTCTAACTTGATGCTGTCTTTTAAAAATAAAAAGCTGAAGTAACTGATAAGGATTACTTCAGCTTTTTATTTTTCATATCTATTTAGAGAAAGATTTTTATTTAGGTATTTAATACCTAAAATGCAATTTCTAATTGCAAAAATCTTTTCTATTAATAAGCTGATTTTTTATACAGATGAAAAATTAATAGACCTCCAAGGAGGCCTATTAACTCATTATAATCTAGTGTTAATATCAGTCTGGCAAGGCATAAGCGATTAAATAATCACCCATTTTGGTTCCAAAGGAACCATGCCCACCTGCCATAATAACTACATACTGTTTGCCATTTATTGAGTAGGTCATAGGTGTAGCCTGACCACCTGCCGGTAAGCGGGCTTTCCATAGCTCATCACCATTGGAAACATTAAAGGCGCGGATATAATTATCCTGAGTACCTGCAAGGAACATCACATTACCAGCAGTTGAAATTGGCCCACCTAGCATTGGTACACCTAACTTAAATGGCGGTAATGGAATACCTGGCAGACTGTCACGGATTGTACCCACACGTTTCTTCCATGCTATCTGATGGTTATCCAGATCTACACCGGCAATATAACCCCATGCTGGCTGCTTACAAGGTAAACCTAAAGGAGAGAGGAATGCATTAATTTCTACGCCATACGGAACACCGTATTGTGGTTGAATGCCTGACTCTGTGCCTGTACCTTTTACTCCACCTTCAGGCCAGATCGGATTACCCGGACCACGTGGAATGAGTTTAGATACGAATGGTAATGCCATCGGATTCATTACGGCCACCTGACGGTCCGGATTCACAGAGATACCACCCCATTCAAACATACCAAGATTACCTGGGAATACGATGGTTCCATTTTCAGAAGGAGGTGTATAAGGGCCCTTATAGTCCAGGCTATGGAACATTACACGACACATTAGCTGGTCAAACATAGTCGCGCCCCACATATCTTTATCTGTCAGATGATTTTTAGGGCGGAAGGTAAACTCGGAAATCGGTTGAGTCTTAGATACCCAATCACCTTTAGCTGCACCTTGTGGAACCGGTTCTTCATGAACAGGAACTACCGGCTGGCCAGTACGGCGATCCAGTACAAAGATATGACCGGTTTTTGTCGGCGCATAAATTGCAGGCACTATTTGACCATTTTTAGCTTTTACATCAACAAGAGTAGGCTGTGAAGGTACATCCATATCCCACAAGTCATGATGTGTAGTCTGGAATGACCAGACCAGTTTACCTGTGCTTGCATTGAGAGCTACTACGGCATTTGCATAGCGTTCCATTTGTGGTGTGCGGTGACCACCCCAAATATCTGGGGTAGAAACACCAGTTGGAATATAAACGATATCCAGTTGAGAGTCATATGCAAGCGGTGCCCAGGCATTTGGCGAGTTATGTACATATGTACCACCAGTCGTCGGCATGGCATTTGGATCGGCTGCGCCTGTATCAAATACCCAGAGCAGTTTACCTGTATTTACGTCATAGCCGCGAATAACTCCTGAAGGCTCTTTAATTGACAGGTTGTCGGTTACAGAACCTGCAATAATGATCGTACTGCCAGTTACAATAGGAGGTGAGGTTGGGTTATAGCCGCCCGGATAAGCATTTGGCATATAAAGCTGAAGGTTAACTTCACCATTTTCACCAAAATCTGTACAGCGCTGACCATTATCTGCATTAATAGCAACAAGGCGCCCATCATTAACAGGCAAGATCACCTTACGTGGACATATCGCAGAGGTAGAGGTACGGCCCTGCAGGCTTGTAGCAAACTCGGCAGTATTGTTCTGATCATAGTAAGAAACACCCCGACAGGTTAGATGCTGAAAACTTGGATCTGTTTTGAGTTTTGGATCAAAACGCCATTTTTCCTTACCTGTAGCGGGATCAAGAGCCACCAGAAACTGGTGGGTAGTACAAATATACATGTTATTGCCAACTTTAATTGGCGTCACCTGATTTGTAGTTTCTCCAGAGTCCTTGTCAGTTTTAAAGTCACGGGTCCGATAGGTCCATGCAACTTTAAGATCTTTAACATTGTCAGCATTAATCTGAGCTAGGGGAGAATAGCGCAAACCTGACTGGGTACGGCCATATGCCGGCCAGTCTTCAGGGGGTATACCAGGAAGCGCTTGCCCTTGAGCTGGCTGCTGTGCTTTTAACTCACCATGAATCTCTTGCGGGTCATTAAATATTGAATAAATCATGACTAAAATTGTCAAGGCCAGTACTGCACCCAAAGCCATGATTGCCGGCTTGCGATTTATAAAGTTGTAGGTAACCGCTGGAATTAACAACCAGAGACCAAGCAAGCCTAGAATATCCAGACGTGGTGCAAGGGCCCAAAAGTCGGTTCCAACTTCCCAGATAGCCCAGATTACAGTTCCAAGCACTAAAGCGGCATATACCAGTAATGCTGAAATTCTGCCTTTATATAGCAAGAAGGCAGTAAGTAACATAAGAACGGCAGCAATAATATAATATATCGAGCCGCCAATTGCAGCGAGCCATATACCGCCGATGAGCAATCCGATTCCGATAATTGTAAAAATGAACACGGTAATCAGATTCATTTTTGACCTTGAAGATGCACGATTCATTTTCTGTGATCTCCTCCTAGTTTTAAGTTTTTTAGTGAGTTAAGCATTTTCATCAAGATAGAACAGGGTTCATCAAATCCTTTAATCAGAATCAACATATAATTAAAAAGCAGCCTGTAGTTTTAAACCACCGACCCAGACATTTTCGCCATTCTTATAACCACCGACGTGACGGATGTACTGAATATTCGGGCGAAGAGTCAGCCAATTTGTAGCGTGAATACCGTAGTAAAGCTCGGCATCATATTCTTCGTGTTGACCGGTTTGGACCTTGTCATTCACAGAAATCCGGCCAAATGCTATAGCGAGCTGATCATCTGGGCGTTGTAAGCTAAGACCGGTATAGACCAGACCAATATTTTGCATGTTATCTATAGTATTGGTTGCATCATCATGCAGGGTAAAATTAATAAAGCCTTTTAGACCACGATTCGAATCAGGTTCAGGCTGAGTAAGTTTCTGCTGAATTACTGCCCACATTCCCTGTTTATGGCTATTTTTTATAGGGTTTTCAATTTCTTCTACATCTGCGGTACTATAATAATAACCAAGGCGGTATTCACCTGGTAACTGTTGTAAAAACGCTCTAGGCTGCCAGACCAGTTCTACAGGAATAATTGCACCTTTGGAACCATCTGTACTCAAGTTAAATCCTTTACTGCGTTTCAGATTTTCAGGGTTATATTCATATACTCCTACTTGGCCATAAAGTTCTGGCTGTACCTGGTATTTAACTCGCATGGCCCATTGACTCACAGGCCAGTTATACCACTGGTCACCCACCCAGTTACCTACCTGTGAACCACAAAAAGTAAGATTCTGGAAATCACAGTCAAAACTGTTAAAATCTTCGCCTTCACCGAATCGGCCAACTTTAATATCTAACTTCTGGTCTAAAAACTGTTTTTTTATCCATAAATCAGTCAGACGCCAAGTTTGCCCACGTCCCCAGACTTCCTGTACCGAACTCAAATGTCCTTGTAGGGCCTCATGTGTCTGCGAAAGTGAACGGCCATTCCGGTGAGTAACAGTAATCTGGGCTTCTGTATCTTCCCAACCTATAATTTTTTCCAGATCAAAATGTGCGCCTAGAGCAAACTGGTCGGTGTATTCAGTTTTATGTTTATCATTATTCTTTGCATCTATAAGGCTTGCCATTTCACCTGTATAACCCAAACTAAATTGATAGCCTTGCTGTTCAAGCTGAGTTCTGTTGCTATTCCAGTCGCCCAACATCCAGGGAGATTGCATAGAAAATGCAGGTACAGCTGCGTAGAGACCGCTTGAAGTTAGCAGACCACCCAATAAGCCAAAAAGACTTACAAAGTATTTACTTTCAGTAGGCATTATGAATATCCTGAACAATATTTGTAATTGTTAATAAAGAGAAGTATGAAACTTTCAAAAAATAAAATGTAGGTATAAGATTTTTCTATGTATTCTTTTTATATATTTAAGTTAATAAATATTAACAATTCTTAAATATTCTATAGTTGTGAGATAATAAAAGGTTTTTTATAAAAAATAAGTAGATAGACGATTTTTTATAAGCATTTAATTTTAAGTAAAAACTCTAATTTAAAATACGAAATTACAGTAAATAATGCTTAATATTTTATACAGAAGCGATATAAATTTAAAAAAAAAGCCGTACAAAATTACTTTACATTTCTTTCAGATTTATGCAAGTTTAAAAACAACTGATTAAAATATGAAGAACAATATGCAAGATATTAATGAGCCGAAAATTAATCTTCCTGAAGAGATAAAATTAGAAGACGGAACAGTTATCCCCGTCGGTGACATCAGCTATGAGGCTTCCTATCTGGATGGAACCCATGATCCGGAAAGTTTTAATGGCTATATTCTTACATTTGAAGTATCAGGAAAGGGAATGGCCGCAATTCGGATTATCCCAAGTATGACTGATCCAGATGATGCCGAGCATGGAGTCAACTATACTGAATTCACTGAAGATGATGAAGCCGGTATCGACCTTTCACCTGAAACCGCCAGCCAGATTCGAATTATACCAGCAGAAGAAGATGATCTGGTTAATGAAGATGACTACGGCGACGGAAATGAACATGATGGGGGTGTAGTACCAGAGGACTATAATAATGAGGATATTGAAGATATAAATGATATTATAAACCGCTAGGTTACTGAATTATAAAATTAATCCTAGTATCTTTAAAAACGTTTCATGAGATAAAAAGTTTTGCTATAAGAACTTTTTATCTCATTTCTGATAGTGGTCAATACAACTTCCCGGAGCCAATATCAGCATTGAAGTTTGTATATACAACTTTGACCAAGTTGGTGGAAATCAGATGAATAGGAATCAAGCTGTTCCCATTTTAGCATTTTTTCAGTTAACCATATAAAATCGGCTAGTTGGGGCTGAGCAGACTCACCAATAAAGTTCTGTATAATATTTTTTATAAAATAAAATCTGTCTACATGTATCTCAGCAGAACATTGAAACCGGATAATATTGTAATGAATGAGTAGCTGCCAGATTTGCTGATAATCTTGCATCTGTTTTAATTCATATTGTGCCTTTTGAATAGCCTCGACTAAAGCGGTTAATGTATTTGGATGCTGGCTAGCCCATTCGGCCGTTACTGCCAATACTTTATCGGCGACTTTAGGAATAATGGTTTGGCTTGAAGTAATTATTTTTGAATAACCTTGTAATTCTCCTTGGGTATTCCAAGGTTCACCTGCACAAAAACCATCAATTAAGTGATTAGAAACAGCCTCAACCATATACGGCGGTGGCAGAGTCTTTAATTCAAACTGCTGGGCGACTTGTTCATCGGCCAGAGCCAGCCATTCTCTTAAACAATAATGATGAAGCGAGTATTTAAAAACCTGCGCTAATTGAATTGGACGACCCTGTAAGTAAGCCTGCACTACTTTTTGTGCAGATTGTTGTGCTGTATCACTAGAGTTAATATCCAGTTCAAAACACAGTTTCTGGCTTAAACTGATATAAGCCTGATTGGTACTTAATATTAATGGTGTTTGAAAAGGTATCCCTGACTGATCAAGACCTATTGCAGCAGCAGGTAACATTGCAGAAAGACAATGTGCAGCATCGAGAAAACCAAAAGCTAGCCGATCACGCAGACTGGCCCACGATGGTTCTTTAACCAGCTGGACATTTAAACCAGTTTCTGTAAAAAAGCCACGATGTTTGGCCCATAAAATAGCAATACAGTCCAGTAATGGTATATAGCCTAGCTGAATATCTGTTTTTTCAAGCTGTTTCATAACCTAATCCTTTAATCTGGTCTGTAATAATTGCTGTGCGTCAAGAAGCCTTCTGGCCATTTTACCCATGGTCATACGATGGCTCATGGCATTTTTTCTTAACAGGCGAAATGCATCTTCTTCACTGAGATGATGCATTTGCATGAGTAGCACTTTGGCTTTTTCAATATCCTTACGGTCAGCCAGTTTTCCTTCGGTTTCTTTTAAAGCATTAAGCAATTTTCGGTGTTTTTTAAACTGTTCAATCGAGATCTGCAAAATACTGTCAAGTTTGGCCGGATCAATCCCATCAACGATATAGGCGGTTACTCCAGCATCGATAGCACTTTTAATCGTATCCTTGTGGCTATTTTTGGTGAAAAGAACAGTAGGCAAATCAAAATGGCTGACACAGTTTTCAATAATATCTCGATGCGGATTTTGTATATCAAGCAGAATTACATCTGCGTGCAACTGCTGCAAATAAGACATATTAGAGTGGTCAATGACAAGACAGGCCACCACATCAAAATGATGTTCCAGCAGAGAAACTCTAATATATTCTGCTCGCTCCAGATCATCATCGATTAAAACTATTTTAAGCTTTGACATGCAACACTCGGGTTGTGTCTCTAACAATTATTAAAGATCTAAAGCAATTAGAATGCCAATCTGATATAAAAATTTAAGACACGATGATTAAAATTCAATGGAGAAATACAGAAAATGCAGAATAAGTGCTCTTTGCTTTAACCCTCTGCACCTTAATAATGCAATTCTTAGATTCGAACCAGTAAACTTATATAAAATTAAAACTATTAAAATCAGTTAATTGATAAAAATTAAATAAAATCAATAGAATATAAAATAATTTTTAAAATTGGCATATTAACTGCATATTACTGAATGGGTCAAAGAAGACTCTCAAAATTTGTAAGACGGCCAATGACGTCCGTTCTGATCGCATCTGGTGTGCAGCGATTCGCATAGCAGATAAGCCTATACGTTCAGTTCTGGAAGGAGATGGTGATGTCTTCAAATTTATATGAAAAGAAAGCAACAAAAATAAGTCTTTTGAATTTCAGCAGCGCAGCAATGAGAGCCTTCCATATGAGTTGGCTCGCATTTTTTGTCTGCTTCTTTGCCTGGTTTGCCTGTGCACCGCTAATGCCAGTTATTGCAGGAGAGTTTCATCTGACCAAAGACCAGATAGCCAATATTAATATTGCTGCAGTTGCAATCACCATTCTCGTAAGACTCATCGTTGGTCCTTTATGTGATAAATACGGCCCGCGCAAAACTTATACCGCATTACTCATTATTGGCAGTCTTCCAGTCTTTGGAGTAGCCTCTGCCAACAGTTATGAATCCTTTCTGTTCTTTCGTTTACTGATTGGCGCTATTGGTGCCAGCTTTGTAATTACTCAATATCACACCAGCATCATGTTTGCATCCAATGTAGTAGGTACTGCCAATGCTGCCACAGCTGGCTGGGGAAATGCCGGTGGTGGTGCAACTCAAGCCTTGATGCCCTTACTTCTAGCTGCGTTGGTGATGTTCGGTGTTGAACAGGCGATGGGCTGGAGAATTGCCTTAATTGTTCCAGGCCTGATGATGCTGATTGTCGGTGCCTTGTACTGGAAATTCACTCAGGACTGCCCACAAGGCAACTTTAAAGAACTGCGTGCAGCAGGAATTCAGGTTGGTAGCGAGAAAAAAGGTGGCATGGCAATTCTGATGCATGCTGCACGTAACTACCGTGTCTGGATTCTATTTGGCGCTTATGCGGCCTGTTTCGGTATCGAAATCTTCATTCATAACATCGTAGCCATGTACTACGTAGAAAACTTCAGCTTTGGTTTAAAAGAAGCAGGTATGACGGCCGGGATCTTCGGTCTGCTAGCCCTGTTTGCCCGTGCACTGGGTGGCATCGTTTCAGACAAAGTTGCCATCAAAAAAGGCCTGGACGGACGTACCAAAGTGCTGTTTGCCATGATCTTGATGGAAGGCTTATTCCTGATTTTATTCTCGCAAATGAACAGTGCCATGCTGGCCATTATCACAATGACTGTCTTTGCATTATTTACCCATATGGCATGTGGTGCAACATATGCGCTGGTGCCATTTATTGACCGTGATGCTTTAGGCGGTGTGGCCGGCATTATCGGTGCAGGCGGTAACGTGGGTGCGGTCGCAGCAGGATTCTTACTCAAAGGCATGCTGGATATTCAAACCTGTCTGATGGCACTTGGCGGCCTGGTCGTGATTGCAGCAAGTTTTGTTCTGATGATTCGCTTCTCGGTTGAGCATAAGGCCAAAGAGCAAAAGCTATATGAAGAAGCTGTTCTTGAACGAAACAACCTGGCTTAAAACACAAGATACAAGATTTAGAAAATTTAGGAGAAGGAATATGAAACTGGTAATGATTGGCCATGGCATGGTAGGACACAAATTTATTGAATCTGTGCTTGAGCATACGGGTGATGACGTTGAAATCACGATTCTGGCAGAAGAGCCGCATCTGGCGTATGACCGTGTTCACTTAACAGAATATTTTAGCGGTAAATCAGCCAAGGATTTAACCCTTTGCCGTACAGACTTCGCCGATGCTTATGGAATTGATCTACGTTTAAGCACTAAAGCCACTGCGATTGATACAATTAGTAAAACAGTGACTACCAATCATGGCGATGTGATTGCGTATGACAAACTGGTTTTAGCCACTGGCTCTTATGCTTTTGTTCCACCAATTCCGGGTAATGATCGTGAAAATTGCTTTGTTTACCGTACTATTGAAGATCTGGATGCCATTCGTGCAGCCAGCCTGAATTCAAAAACCGGTGTAGTAATTGGTGGTGGTCTGTTAGGTCTGGAAGCAGCTAAGGCACTACGTGACCTGAATCTGGAAACGCATGTGGTTGAATTTGCACCACGCCTAATGGCAGTACAGATTGATGATCTTGGCGGTAAAGTATTACGCAGCAAAATCGAAGATCTGGGCGTTAAAGTCCATACCCAAAAAGCCACCTCGTCTATTGAAGATGGTGTCAATGCCAAGCACGTGATGAAGTTTGGTGATGGTGCTGAGCTGGAAACCGACATCATTCTGTTCTCTGCAGGGATCCGTCCACGTGATGAGCTGGCACGTCAAAGCGGACTGGCAATCGGTGAGCGTGGCGGGATCATGATCAATGATTATTGCCAAACTTCCAATCCAGACATTTACGCGATTGGTGAATGTGCGCTGTGGAATAACAAGATTTTTGGTCTGGTTGCACCAGGCTATGACATGGCACGTATTGCTGCGAAACATGTACTACAAGAAGAATGTGCAGCATTTGCTGGCGCAGACATGAGCACCAAGCTGAAACTGATGGGTGTGGATGTTGCATCAGTTGGCGATGCACATGCCATGACACCAGGTTCACTGAGCTATTTCTATGCCGATGAAGCGGCACAGATCTACAAGAAAATTGTGGTTAATGCAGAAAAAACCAAACTGCTCGGTGCAGTGCTGGTCGGTTGTGCCAAAGAATATAACGACCTGCTGCAAATGATGCTAAATGGTCTGGAAATCCCGGAAAATCCGGAAAGCCTGATCATGCCGGGCTTTGATCAAGCGACTGCAAAAGCAGGCGGTAGCGGTGTAGACCTGCTCCCAGACAGCGCAACGATCTGTTCATGTAATAACGTATCTAAAGCGGATATCTGTTCAGCGATTGCCGATGGTTCAACTTCACTAGGCGCTCTGAAAAAATGCACCAAAGCAGCTACTGCATGTGGTGGTTGTGCACCTTTAGTCACTCAAGTATTGAAGTCTGAACTGCAACGCCAAGGCGTGACAGTGAATAACCATCTGTGTGAACACTTTGCTTATTCACGCCAAGAGCTGTATCACCTGGTGCGCGTCAATGAGATCAAAACTTTTGATGACCTGATCCAGCAACATGGTCATGGTCTGGGCTGTGATATCTGTAAGCCAACAGTGGCCAATATTCTTGCATCTTGCTGGAACGACTTTGTCCTGAAACCAATCCATGCCGGCCTGCAAGACAGTAACGACTACTACCTCGGTAACATTCAAAAAGATGGTACTTACTCTGTCGTTCCTCGTATGGCAGGTGGTGAAGTCACTCCAGATGGTCTGATCGTAATTGGTCAAATTGCTAAAGAATATGGTCTGTACACCAAATTGACTGGCGGCCAGCGTGTCGATATGTTTGGTGCGCAACTGCATCAATTACCAGAAATCTGGGAAAAACTGATCAATGCCGGTTTTGAATCGGGGCATGCTTACGGTAAATCGCTGCGTACCGTGAAATCTTGTGTGGGTAGCACCTGGTGCCGCTATGGTGTGGATGATTCTGTGGGCTTGGCGATCTATCTGGAAAACCGCTACAAGGGCTTACGTTCTCCGCATAAACTGAAAATGGCGGTATCTGGCTGTACCCGTGAATGTGCCGAAGCACAAAGCAAAGACGTGGGTGTGATTGCCACTGAAAAAGGATGGAACCTGTATGTTTGCGGTAACGGCGGTATGAAACCGCGTCATGCTGAACTACTAGCATCAGATCTGGATACACAAACTTTAGTTCGCTATATCGACCGTTTCTTCATGTTCTATATCCAGACGGCTGATCGTCTGCAACGTACTTCAGTATGGCGCGACAATCTCGAAGGTGGCCTGGATTATCTGAAAGATGTCGTTGTGAATGACTCACTGGGTCTGGCAACAGAACTCGAGCGTCGTATGGAGCATGTGGTGGGCACTTATCAGGATGAATGGCGTACTGCAGTTGAAGATCCAGAAGTCCGTAAACGTTTCAAAACCTTTATTAATGCCAAGGCTGAACAGCAAAACGACTCACATATCCAGTTTACAGAAGTTCGTGGCCAGATTCGTCCAAAAACAAAAGCTGAACGTGATGCAAACCGTATTGCAGTAGTGGAAGCCTGATTCAAATAACAAAGGAGCAAGAAGATGACTATTTTTAAAGACATGAATGAACTAAATTGGGTAGAAGTGTGTGCACTGGACGACATCACCCCAAATACTGGTGTAGCAGCATTAGTAGAAGATCAATCAATTGCGATCTTCCGTGTAGGATCAGAAAAACGAGTATATGCGCTGAGTAACCAGGACCCATTTAGTAAGGCTTTTGTGATGTCACGCGGCATCATTGGTGATTTACAAGGTGAGCGCGTCGTCGCTTCACCCATTTATAAGCAGCATTTCAGCCTGGCGACGGGCCGCTGTCTGGAAGATAAAGACCAGAAGCTCCTGGTATTTCCAAGCAAAATTGAAAATGGCAAGATATCCATTAGCCCTGTGCCACAAAAAACCTATATTACCAATAACGGTGTTTCACCTGAAAAAATGAAGCTGGTACTGGTCGGTAACGGTCTGGCGGGCATGCGTTGTCTGGAAGACGTGCTGGATATGGCGCCAGACCGTTATGAAGTTACCGTGATTGGCGAAGAACCGTGGGGCAACTACAACCGTATTATGCTATCACCTGTACTTTCGGGTGAGAAAACCATTGATGACATCATGCTGCATCCGCATGCCTGGTATGCCGACAAAGGTATTCGCCTGATTGCCGGTGATCCGGCAGTCCGCATTGACCGTCCGCGTAAGCATGTGTATACCGAAAAAGGTGAAGTAATCAGTTATGACCGCCTGATTCTTGCCACCGGTTCTAAACCATTCGTTCCACCAATTCCAGGTAGTGATTTAAAAGGCGTACTCAGTTTCCGTAATATTTATGACGTCAACCAGATGCTGGCCTATTGCAAGACTAAAAAAAATGCGGTAGTCATCGGCGGTGGTTTGCTGGGTCTAGAAGCGGCGTATGGCCTGAAACAGCAAGGCATGAATGTCACAGTATTGCATCTGATGGATCGCATCATGGACTGTCAGTTAGATATCAAAGCCAGCCAGATGCTAAAAACAGCAATTGAGCAGAAGGGCATTAAAGTCCTAACTGAAGCCAATACTGAATGTCTGATCGGTGAAGATGGTCATGTCACTCAGGTAAAACTCAAAGATGGTACTGTGCTGGATGTTGATCTGGTGGTATTCGCTGTGGGGATTCGTCCCAACATAAGCTTGGCGCAAAGTGCAGGTCTGCGGTGCAACCGCGGTGTATTGGTGAATGACACCATGCAGACTTTTGATCCGAGTATTTATGCTGTAGGTGAATGTATCGAGCACCGTGGTCAAACCTTTGGCCTGGTTGAACCCCTATGGGGCCAGGCATTCATTTGTGCATCGCATCTGGCCGGGCATGGCATCCTGATTTTCAAAGCGCCAACAGTTCCAACTCAACTTAAAGTCAGTGGTTGTGATGTGTTCTCGGCAGGTGACTTTGAACCGAAAGAAGATTTTGAAGATATCGTGCTCAATGACGAAAAACGTCAGATCTACAAGCGCATTATTATTCAAAAGGATAAAGTGATTGGTGCAGTGTTGTTTGGCGACACTGAAGACGGCGCATGGTATGCGGAACTAATTGCAGATCAAACCCCAATTACAAATATTCGCAACAAGCTGCTTTTTGGTCGGGATTTTGCATTAAAGAAAGCAGGTTGAAAAATCAATTTGTCATGGAAAAAAACAGGATATGCAGAAACGTTATCCGCAACTGTTTAAGCCAAGACAACATAAGAAAATGAATGTTCCTGCAAGTTTTTTGATAAATAATGAATTAAGACGAGTTTTACGGATGACAATAGTTTTGCCTACTTTTCCCGAAAGAAAAATAGGTCGAACCGAATGTTCATTCAGAAAAATGAGTCGAATTGAAAAGACACCGTTGTAATGAACCCCTTTTAAAAGAATTAAATGGCCCGTTACAAAACTTAAGGAGCATCCATGAACAGTATTCCCATTGTGGAACTTGAAAGCTCTACAGACTTAAAAACAATAATTACGCAAACGACCTGTCCATACTGCGGCGTGGGCTGTGGAGTAACGGCACATGTGACGCCAACACCATCAGGACTGAAAGTAGCGATAGAAGGCGATGTCAATCATCCTACTAATTATGGCAAGCTCTGCATTAAAGGCAGTAATCTGGCAGATACTTTGGGACTGGAAACCCGTGTCCTAGAACCGATAATCGGGCGTAAAGATCAGCAAGAAATCACTAGCTGGGATACTGCGACTTCTATTATTGCCAAAAAATTCCAGCAATGTATCGATCAGTATGGACGCGACAGTATTGCCTTCTATGTATCGGGCCAATTACTAACTGAAGACTATTATGTCGTCAACAAATTTGTTAAAGGCTACTTTGGTACAGCTAATATCGATACCAACTCACGACTTTGCATGTCATCGGCAGTTGCCGCGCATAAGCGCGTCTTTGGTGAGGATATTGTCCCTGCAAGTTATGAGGATTTTGAACATACCGATATGGTAGTACTAGTGGGTTCCAATACTGCATGGTGCCATCCGGTGCTGTACCAGCGCATTATGAAAGCCAAAGAACAGCGTAACCTGTTTGTAGTCGTAGTTGATCCCCGCTTTACCAGCACCTGTGAAGCTGCGGACTTGCATTTGCCGATTTTACCCGGACAAGATGTGGCACTGTTTAATGGTTTATTGCAGTATCTCTGGAAAAATGGTCACACAGACCAGAAATTTATTGCTCAATATACACAAGGCCTAGAACAGACTTTAGTACAGAGTGAAACTGAATCTTCCATTGAAGCAGTGGCTCAGCGTACTGGCATTACTGCTGATAAACTGCGAAACTTTTATGAGAAATTTGCCCAAACTGAAAAAGTTATGACCTTATTTTCAATGGGAGTTAATCAGTCTTCTCAAGGAGTAAACAAGGCTAATAGTATTAGCAACTGCCATTTATTGACGGGGAAAATTGGCAAACTGGGTGCCGCACCATTTTCTATGACCGGACAGCCGAATGCGATGGGCGGGCGTGAAGTGGGTGGACTGGCCAACATGCTGGCAGCCCATCTGGAGCTGGAAAATGAAAGCCATCAGCAACTGGTGCAAAATTTCTGGCAAAGCCCCTATATTGCCAAGCAGGCAGGGCTAAAAGCCGTTGATTTATTTCAGGCAGTTGAAAGCGGCAAGATTAAAGCAATCTGGATCATGGCGACCAATCCAGTTGTGAGCATGCCGGATGCCGATCAGGTCAAACGAGCTCTGGAAAAATGTGACTTTGTGGTGGTGTCGGATATTTGCCAAAATACGGATACCAGTCAATATGCCGATGTCTTGTTACCTGCACTTGGTTGGGGAGAAAAAGATGGCACCGTAACCAATTCGGAACGTCGTATTTCCAGACAGCGTGCTTTTTTAGATATACCAGGACAAGCCAAAGCTGACTGGTGGGCCATCAGTCAGGTGGCTCAAAAAATGGGATTTAGTGGTTTTGATTTTAATAATAGCCATGACATTTTTCTGGAACATGCCCGATTATCTGCCGAACAAAATTCTCATTTAAGTCAGCGATCTGAAACACCATATTTCCGTTATTTCAATTTAAAGGGTTTAACCGATTTAAGCTTGGCTGAGTACAATGAGCTAAAACCAGTGCAGTGGCCAGTGTGGAGCAAAGATCAGGCGGATCATCTAGTCACTCGACTATATAGCCAAGGTCAGTTTAGCCATGCCGATGGCAAAGCTAAATTTATTGCGGTCTCTGCAGTAGATCCATTTTATCCAATCTGTAGTGAATTTCCTTTAATTTTAAATACTGGCCGGATCCGAGATCAATGGCATACCATGAGCCGTACCGGACTCTCTGCCAATTTAAGTACACACCGTGCTGAACCGTATTGTGAAATCCATCCGCATGATGCCTTGAAATACGGGATTAAAGATGACGAGCTGGTAGAAGTTAAATCCAGATGGGGAAATTGTGTTTTACGTGCAATGGTCAGTGACAATATTCGCCGTGGACAGGTCTTTGCACCGATTCACTGGAATGACCAGGTGGCCTCTGACGCCAGGATCGGCAAGATCGTGAATCCGGTAGTCGATGCTATTTCCGGTGAGCCAGAATTTAAACACACACCAGTGCTCATACAACCCTTTCATATTCAGTGGCAAGGCGTATTTTATGTACGTCAGGGTTTTGAAAAAACCGTGCAATCGTCTATTGAAAATATGGTTTGGTGGGTAAAGATCACCACCACCAAAGCTCTCCGTTATGAACTGGCAGATCGTCAAAAATTCGCTCATACTACTGAGCATTTAAAAGAATTATTCCCATTTCAGGATGAAAGTTTTGAATGGCTAAATCTTGAAGATCAAACTGCTCACATCAGCCATACTGTAGTACTGAAAGAAGGTCACTTAATTGCCAGCCTGTATATTGCACCGAAGGCTTTATTACCAGACCGGGACTGGATAGCCAACCTGTTTAAACGTGAACGTTTAAGTGCCATGCATCGTAAAGCCTTACTCGCCGGGCAGCCAATGTCCATGGTGAATAATGAAGGTCCCTTGGTGTGTAGCTGTTTTAAAGTCGGTAAAAACCGCATTATTGAAACCATTAAAACTAAAAATATTACAGATGAGAAACAGATAACTGCATGTTTAAAAGCTGGAGGAAATTGCGGTTCATGTCTGCCTGAAATCCGTGGTCTGATTAAAGCATGCCAAATGGAGGCGGTAGAATGAAAAAAGGGAGCAAGAGAGAAAATAATAAAACAGTTTATCCGCGTACTGATCTGGTGATACTAGCCGGTGGACAGGCCAGACGGATGAATGGCATCAACAAACTGTTGCAGAAATTTGATGAACAGATTCAGCTGATTAAAATTTATCAACAACTGAAACCAAATATTGCACAGGTCTGGATCAATAGTCATCGTGACTATTCTATTTATCAAAAAATTATTCCAAATATTTATTATTATCAGGATGATGAGACCGGTTTTCAGGGGCCATTAATGGGCATGAAAAGTGCTTGGTCGCATGTGCAATCAGACTATGTGCTATTTGTACCCTGCGATGTAACCTATATCCCATCCAAAGTACTGCTCAAGCTACATGTGGCTCTAGCTAAAAATAATCTGGCAGAAGTCGCTTATGTCGAAATCAATGGTAAGCCACTTTATCCATTTTGTCTGGTCAAGCGCAGCAGCTTGGTAACCCTGAATTTACATATTGAACAAGAACAGCGCAGTCTTAAACACTGTTTTAGTAATTTGCACGCTCAAGTCGCATGTTTTAAAAACCCTGCCCTATTTTTTCACAGTATTAATTCGCTGGATGAGCTGCAACAGTATCAGCAGCTCAAATTTCTGCACTGAAACTGAATATTTTTCTTTTAGCGTAAAGTTGGAACACTTATTGCAAACCTGATTATTACAAGATTGAGCAATGCAGGTATCAAGCATGCAGATGCGCATAACCAGCCCGCAGTCTGAAGATGGATATTCAACATGAAGACGATGACACAGCTTGAAAACGTTGCATTATTTGTCGACCAGTTTGGCCGCAGCAAGCGCAAGCTACGTATTTCAGTGACTGATCGCTGCAATTTTAAGTGTGTCTACTGTATGCCAGAACATCCTGAATGGATGAAAAAACACGACCTGCTCAGTTTTGAAGAGTTATATCAATTCTGTGATTTTATGGTTCGTCATGGTATAGAGGCTATCCGCATTACTGGTGGTGAACCCTTAATGCAGCAGGGAGTAGTGCATTTCGTTGAACAGCTTCAAGCTCTGAGAAAGTTTGGACTAAAGCGTATTTCGATGACCACTAATGGACACTACCTCAAGCAATATGCAGATAGTTTAAAACAGGCCGGGCTGGATGATTTGAATATCAGTCTGGATAGCTTAAATAATGAGCAGTTCAAGCAGCTGACCCAAAAAGATTTGGCACCCGTTTTGGAAGGGTTTCATGCAGCCAAAGCTGCTGGTTTACCAATCAGGATCAATTGTGTATTGATGAACGGAATCAATGACAATCAAATTCTGCCTTTGGCACGCTGGTCGGTTCAGCAAAAAATTATGCTGCGTTTTATTGAGTTTATGCCCCTGGATGGGGATAGAAAATGGTCTACGGAACATGTGGTCAGTGAAAAATACATTTTAGAAACCTTGGCGACTGAATTTACTCTCACTGAAAAAAACAATGACTCTGCACAGTCAGGTTCGGAACCTGCAAGACAGTATTTAATTGATGGCCATCCGATTGGAATTATCTCGACCATTACCAATTCATTTTGTGGCAGCTGTGACCGGTTACGGTTGACAGCACAAGGTGAATTTTATAACTGCCTGTTTGCACCACAAGGTTTGAATATTAAAAATGAAATCCGCTCTCTGGGCTCTTCTTTACCTTTGGGTGAAGTGAATTTATACAGCATTTTATCTCCATACATCTGGAACAAAGAACAAGGCTTTTACGCTATAGCACAGCGTTTAAAAAGTCAGAATATGAACCAAAACAGCCGCAAGATTAGCATGCATATGATAGGAGGCTAAGATGTCACAGATCAAAATCAGGATTGAAGCCTTTGGTGCGGTAGAACGGCAGTTACCGCAAAATTTCGAAATTATCTGTAAATCTCAAAGTACAGTTTCTCAGGTCTTGGATCAGGTGGGACTTAACCATCCTGAAGCCCTTGCCATAATGGAACGCTGTGCCTGTGCAATTGGTGAAGATATTATTTCACGTCAGACTTCACTCATTACTGACAGCACGCTAGTACTACTTTCACCTGTAGCAGGAGGTTGAAATGGGCGAATACAAACAGTTTCTCCGGATTCAGGAGGCTGCTTTAAAGCTGGAATTTTTTGATCTGATTCAGTCTTTTCCTGAATGTGGTGGGATTGGAGTATTTATCGGTACGGTTCGGAATCACCATGAAGGCAAAGCAGTAAAAGCACTAAAATATACTGCCTATACACCCGTTGCAGAAAAAATGATTCGTCAGATTGAACAGGAAATTCAGCTTAAATACGGCGTATCTTATGTACGTGTAATACACCGGATTGGGACACTGGAGATTGGTGAAAAAGCCATTATTGCCATTGCTTATGCAGCACATCGCCGGGAAGCCTTCGCAGCCTGTGAAGAAGCTGTAGAACGGGTCAAACATGAGGTACCTGTCTGGAAAGAAGAGTTCTATATAGATGGCAGTAGTCAATATGTTGAGGGTTGCTGTATCCGTAAAGATGAAAACAGACCTTAGCCATGCACATCATCCAGAATATTCAGCCGAAAAGCATCAGCATTGCCGTCACACCAAAGAGAACACTCCATTGATTTATCAATGGCCGCTATAAGCTACAACTGAAAATACGCTCGTTTAAAGAAAGAATGAACCACAGGAATAGGCAATGAAAAATGTCGGGATGAAGCCAGAAAGTTACCGTACTGCAGTGGCCACAGGAATTCTGCGTGCTCCGCCACATTGCATTGAATTATTACGCAATGGTAATACTGAAAAAGGTGATGCTCTCAAGACGGCTCGCATTGCGGGAATTCTGGCAGCTAAACGTACCGATGAGCTCATTCCACTATGTCATCCATTACCCATTTACCGGGCTGACGTAGAATATAAACTGTTTGATACGCATGTTGAAATTATTGCGATAGTTGAAACCATAGGCCCAACGGGTGTGGAAATGGAAGCTTTAACGGCAGTTAGTCTGACCGGTTTAACACTGTATGATATGTTGAAGCCTCATTGTGAACCAGAAGATTTATCACTGGATCAATGCAAGTTACAAAAGAAAAAAGGGGGGAAATCACATTTTACCCGCGTTTTAAAAAACAGCTTGCCTGCTTCTATCATTGTATTGTCAGACACGGTTGCTGCCGGTAAAAAGCCGGATACAGCAGGGCAAAATGTCCTGGAAATATTACAAGAAGCTAATTTCGCAAATATTGCCTATCAGATCATTCCGGACAATCCTGAACAGTTACTAGCACTAGTTGAACAACAGAAAAATGATTATCCACTCATTTTAGCGGTAGGCGGGACAGGACTTGGCCCTAAAGATTTAACTGTTGAAACCATACAGCCTTTGTTAAGGCGGGAAATACCCGGCTTGATGGAAGCTTCACGCAATTTTGGTCAGAAACGTACGCCCTATGCTGCTTTAAGTCGTGGTGTCGCTGGTTATATCGAGAATAGTCTGGTCATGACTTTGCCAGGCAGCCGTCAAGGTGCCAAAGAATCTTTGATTGCGGTTTTACCCGCTTTGATCCATCTGTTTGATGTGCAAAAAAATATTCCACATCAGGAAGGATATCAATGAATACTATCAGCTCAAGGTGTGGTGCTGAATATGGCCTGATCAGTGTAGATCAGGCATTGGATCGCATTTTGCAACATGTGCAGCCCTTAGATACTGAGAAACTTGAATTACAGAACGCCTTAAATCGCTATCTGGCTGAAAATATCTATTCTTCAATCAATTTACCCTTATTTTCACAAAGTGCAGTCGATGGATATGCCATCTGTGCCAAAAAAGCGATTGAACCGGAAAGTGAATTCCAGCTCATCGGTGAAATTCGGGCCGGTCAGCAGGTCGAAGTACAACTCCAGGCAGGGCAGGCAGTCCGAATTTTTACTGGGGCCAAAATTCCATCTGGAACTACTACAGTGGCGCGTCAGGAAATAGTTGAGCTAATCAATTCATCCAGAATTAAAATCATCGAAAACCTAAAAGCTAATATTGATATCCGGGATGTAGGCGAAGAAATTGTAGCAGGGCAATTATTGGCAAATGAAGGTCAGCAATTGTCTGTCGGAGTAATTGCTTCCTTAAGCATGGCAGGGATCAATACCGTTGAAGTCTTGCAATATCCTAAAGTTGCCATAGTTATTTCAGGAGATGAAGTTGCTGAAAGTGTAGAGGACTTTGCAGCAGGAAAAATTTTTGATGCCAATGGACCCTTGATTAAAGCATGGTTTCAGCAGGCAGGGCAGCAAGTAGAAATCTTTCATATTACCGATACCAAAGAGGCTGTACAGGCACTCATCCAGCAATTATCGTCAAGTTATGACCTGATTTTAACCACTGGGGGCGTATCGGTGGGAGATTATGATTTTATTCGTCCCGTTGCTTTAGAGTCAGGTTTTGAACAGATTTTCTGGAAAGTAAAACAGAAGCCGGGTAAACCCATATTCTTTGCGTACTTACAGCGTAATGACAAGTCCGATTGTTATCTGCTAGGGCTACCGGGCAATCCTGCAGCGGTTTATGTAGGTATGCAAGTCTATACTTCCACCTTATTAAACGTTTTACAAGGTCAAAAAAATCAGCCGAGCTGGTTTAATGCGGTACTGAGCCATGATCTAAAAATGGATGCCAGAGAACGTTTTTTAAGAATGTACGCAAGCTTTGATGATTCGGTTTTAACAGTTAAGAGTTTGTCCAGGCAGCAATCACATATGTTGAGTAATTTAATGCAGGCTAATTGTCTGGTACGGGTTCCGGCAGAACGAAGCCTGAGTCAAGGTGATATGGTTCAGGGCTTATTTATTCAGTAATAAGGAAAATGCACATGAAAAAAATCCTGTTTTCTTATATGTGCCTGACACTGACATTTTCCTCTACACAGGCCGGTACGGTTAAGATCTATGCAGCGGCCAGCCTGAACAATGCCATGACTGAAATCGCTAAAATTTATCAGGCTCAATATCCACAAACTAAAATTGTCACAGTATTTGGTGGCTCTTCAACTTTGGCTAAACAGATTGAAGCCGGAGCCAGTAGTGATCTATTTTTTTCAGCAGATCAGGAGTGGATGGCTTATCTGGTCAGAAAAAATAAAATTCATGCGGATCAAGTGAGGCCTTTATTGGGTAATCAGCTAGTTATGATTAGCCCCAAATACCTACATATTCCATTCAAGCCGCAGCCGGACTTTAAAATAGCTAAAGTTTTTAATGGATATTTGTGTACAGCACAGATGGAGACTGTTCCCGCAGGCAAATACGCTAAACAGGCCTTGACCAGATTACGCTGGCTGAATGATTTGAAAGGACGCATTGTAGGTACAGATGATGTACGTTCTACGCTGACCTTTGTAGAACGGGGAGAATGTAAACTGGGAATCGTGTACAAGACAGATGCTTTGATCAGTCAAAAGGTAAAAATTCTGGGAGTCTTTCCTGAGCATTTGCATAATCCTGTTATTTATCCGCTTGCCTTGACCAAGGCAGGAAGTAACAGCCCTGAAGCGGTACGATTCCAAAAGTTTATTGTAGAGTCAATACAGTCAAAAACTATATTTCATCACTACGGCTTTTCGCTTAAACCTTAAGGATAATCATGTTCGGACCAGAAGAGCTGAGTGCACTTTATTTATCAGCCAAAGTTGGCCTGTTTGCAACGCTGGTCTGTTTACCGTTTGCTATTGCATTGGCCTGGTACTTGGCTCGTTATGAATTTCGTCTAAAATTTATGGTTGAGGCCTTATTACAGCTTCCAATGGTCTTGCCGCCTGTCGTATTAGGTTATCTGTTACTTATACTATTTGGTCAGCAAGGGCTAATCGGTCAGTACTTGCATATTCTTGGACTGGAACTGGCCTTTAACTGGAAAGGTGCTGTGCTGGCTTCAATGGTAGTGGCATTTCCATTAATGGTACAGCCAATCCGCCTGTCTTTTCAGTTAATGAACCGGCAGTTAGAACATGTAGCAGGTACACTTGGTGCTACACCTGTTCAGGTCTTTTACAGTATTAGTCTACCTTTGGCCTTACCCGGCATGATCATTGGCAGTATTTTATGTTTTAGCCGGAGTCTCGGAGAGTTTGGCGCGACAATTACTTTTGTAGGCAATATTCCTGGTGAGACCCGTACTATGCCTATTGCTATATATTCTTTTTTACAGCAGCCCAATGGTGAAGAAATGGCTTTACGGCTAGTGATGTTATCTCTGGTACTGGCTTTTTCAGCCCTCATCGCCAATTACTTCATTTTACAGAAATATCAGAAAAAACTGGAGGGGTGATATGCTCAAATGCAAATTTCACTATCAACAGTCAGGGTTCAGATTAGATGTAAACCTGACCATGCAACAGCAGGTATTGGGGATTGTGGGAGCATCAGGAAGCGGGAAAACAACATTCTTAAAAAACATTATAGGTTTATTATCTCCGGTAGAAGGCCAGATTGTCTTTAAAGAAACTACTTTGCTCGATACAGTAGAGAATGTGAACCTTCCTACTCATCAGAGACATATTGCTCTGATATTTCAACATGCCTTATTATTTCCCCATATGAATGTATTACAAAATCTGCATTACGCGAAAAAATTCTCAAAAACAGTCCATCAAAAAATTAGCCTTGAACATATAGTTGACTTACTTGAATTAAAAAAATTACTCCAGCGTAAATCTCACCAACTTTCGGGCGGTGAAGCACAGCGGGTATCAATAGGTCGGGCTCTGCTTTCATCTCCAGACTTGCTGCTTCTTGATGAACCTCTAAGCGGCTTAGATCAGCAATTAAAACAGCAGGTTTTACCCTTTCTTAAACAATTGCAAAGCCATATTGAACTCCCAATGATCTATGTTACTCATCATCCGGCAGAACTGGATTTTTTAGAGGCAGATACCATAATGCTACAGCAGTACAAACCGAACTGTTCCATGTTAACCGGCCCATAAGCAGATATTTTTTCAGGTATTTAAAATTATTCTCTGTACACGACAAATTTCACAGAACCCTTATCCTATCAGGGTTCTGCCTTCTTAAAATTGCCAAAATTTCCTTAAACTCTTCTTTTTTCCCAAAACCAATTAAACGCTGAATCGCCATTTGAACATAGTCTAAACCATAGCGAAATAAACTCATTGAGAGTCGTCCATGCTTCTTTATTTTTATCGCTTTTTTTTGATCATGTTGCCATTCACCCGTTAAGTAACACCAACAGAAGCTTATAGCTAACACCGCAATCAATTTTTTCACTCGTCTAGGGTCTGTCAAGCGCGTATTTTCAAGATTAAACCCGCGTCCTTTGAGACAACTGAATAAGG
>NZ_JIBB01000023.1:0-51381 GCF_000620525.1 Acinetobacter sp. UNC436CL71CviS28 | reverse complement strand
ATAAACAACGGATCGCTTCAACAATAAATTTCCAGAGGATTGAATCGATTTTGAGTTTTCTGTGACCACGTCTACGTCTAGCGAAGGTGTTATCAGAAGCATATCGAGCTTGATAAACGTCATTGATGCTATTTCTTTTAAGCTCACGATAGATCGTACTAGGATGTCTTTTAATGAGTTCAGCAAATTTTCTGGCTGAAAAGCCTTCTTTTCTTGACTCAAGCATTAATGCAGTACGATCTTCAAAGTTAAGATGATGGTATGACAATTTTATATACTCCATAAACCCTTTAAATTAATTAGGTGGTTTATGTCGCACTTCAAGTTTTACTCTGCCAGGTTTGCATACATAAAGTTGGGTTTTTCTTCATTTACTCATGAATCTATTTAAAAATTTTTAATTGAAAAATTTACTAAAGGTGAATTTATAGTTATTAAGTAGCCAATAGATCTAAATGAAATAAATAGGTGATTTACTTAATCTAAATAAATTTTCAGTAAAAATATATAGTATAAATATCATACAGCAAGTTGACCTTTTTGTTCATACTAGCTGGAACTTGATCTCATCCCAGTCTGAATATTCAGCAAGTCATATTGGCAAAATCTTAATTACCAGTAAGTTTCCTGTTTATATCTTGAGCAAAAAGAAGAGGAAACAAGAAGTTATTCTATTTTAATTGGCTTCATCTTGCTCATTTCCTATTTAAAATACTCTTAAAGGCAGTTAGCAGGTTTAGGAATACCAGCAAGACGGCTCAAGTGCCGAGCAACTAGGCCGGTATTAAATTTTTCCTGTAAAAGGGCATTATCAATTAATGGATCATCCAGAGTCTTGATCAGATACTTAATTAGCGGGCGGGTGGCAGGAGAATGCCCATACTGATGGTAAAACTGACGTACGGCTTGTAAGACTCTGAAGTGCCAAGGAGTTAATTCAAGCTCCAGTGATTTTGCCAGTTGCTGAGCAACCTCTTCATTCCACAACGTATAATCGACCAGATGGCCGTCCTGATCCAGTTTAAGATTCATAAAAATAGCCTAAGTATTATTTCAAGCGAATACAACGATTGAATTGCAAAATAATATCTGCAAATTTTAAATAATCAATTAGATCAATAAAATCAGGGAGTTTTTCTATTAAAAGTTCTGTATCAGTTCTTAATATGTAAAGGGAGGCACACTCTTTTAACCACTCGACAGAAAAATACAGCACTGCTTCACCCATAAGGACTATGGTATCTTCAGGACTATAAATTTTCTGTAATTTGCTTAATGCCTGAGGAGCGGAGGAGTAATCTGACTGTACAAGAAAAAGGGTTTTATCTGTCATATATATTACTCGTGAAAATTACCAATACAGAACATGATCAAAAGAGCGGATGAATTCCGCATCAAACTTTACAATTTGAATTTCCTGCTGTGTATTTTTTACAAAAGAAGAGTTTTGGTCTTCTTCCTCTATAAGTACAGGTGTTAAATCATAAAATTCAAAACTATCTAACAGATTTGAAGCAATCTTGAAGGCATGGCGTAACTGGTCAAATTCTAATTTGGAGCGTAATAGAGTGAGAGCTGCATCTTGCAGTAACACTTTGACTTGACAGCCAAAAGTCGCCAAAACCATTGTGGCTGAAAGGCTTTCATGTATCTGTAAACTACCAAGGTTAGGCTGGGTTAATATAACAAGTACAGTTCTCACACAATTCACCTTTTAAAAGCAACAATCTATTGAAAATAACAACTTAGAATTGAATTAAACGTTGAGCAGACTGTACGGCATCTGCCAGTTCACCTAATCCAACCAGTTCAAATCCCTGAGCAAGGTTGTATTGACTGATCTGATGACGCTGTGCATTCTGCTCATCAGTAATGCCACGTGCTAGTGCTGCACTGACACATACCGGTAAGCGAATATTTAGTTTTTGCCACTCGTGAGTCAAACTGCGCTGATCATCTGGTAACCATTGCAAGCTATTGGCTACCATTACACCATCTTGGTAAAAAAATACACGAAAGTTTTCATCTTTAGTTTTTAAGGCCTGAGCAAGACCAAGTGCATGCCAGGCATATATTGAAGTCGGAGCAGAGGTAATTAGTAGTAAGGTACTCATTAAATATTCATTCGGTTTAGATCAGTGATTTGTTTCGATCAGGGTTATGACGGAGCAATACGCATTATCATTTAAGGGTAGTATACAATGATTTTAGTGACTGGTGGTTTAGGCTTTATCGGCTCGCATGTAGTTTTAAACTTGCTAGCTCAAGGGCAAGAGGTCATTATTGTTGATAATCTGGCCAATGCTAATTTGCAAACTCTGGAAAGACTTGAATACATTTTTGGAATGTATGTGCCATTTGTAAAAATTGATGTACGTAATACGCCTGCCCTGAATAAAGTTTTTGAACAGTATTCAGTTGATGCTGTGATTCATGCTGCTGCATTCAAGTCTCTTGAAGAATCTAGATTAAAACCACTTGAATATTACAATGATAATGTCAGTTGTATTATGAGTCTGTTACGTTCAATGCAGCGCACAGGTGTCCGCTCTCTAGTACATTTATCTTCTTTGGCCGTATATGGTAAATCCGGTTTGGATCTCACAGAAGATGAGCCATTTAACTATACCTATCCAAATCCTTATGTTAAATCTCAACAGATGGTTGAAGAGATTATTTATGATACTTATAAAACAGATAATGAATGGAAAATAGCTATTTTAAGGCTGGGTAATGTGGCGGGAGCTTTTGAACACGGAGTTTTAGGTGAATATGTGACACCTTTACCAAAAAACATTATGCCGATGGCTATGCAGGCCGCAGCAATGCAACGGGAATATATTGAATTACAGCGTCATGCAAATACAGAGGATCAGACTGTAGAGCGAAGTTTTTTACATGTACTTGATGCATGTGATGCAATAATTTCTAGTTTGCTCTGGCTGCAAAATCAATATCATTGTTGTGAAGCATTTAATATTGCCGGAGAGAAAGTAGTTTCTATACAAGCTCTATTAGATCAGGTAGCGACTTATACTCAATCAGACATTCGTACCATCGATGCAACCCATAAACTCGATGAGCTTGAACAGTTAGGTGCTAATTTGAATAAAGCTAGAATTCAGCTTCAGTGGGGACCTAAACGCACCTTGAAACAGATGATTGAGGATGAGTGGCGTTTTTATCAGAATACACTACAAGGGCAATAATTAATTTAATAAAAATGATTATTATTTACATAAAGGTGATTATTGCTTAGCATAATAGATTACGAGCAGTTTTAAATGATTGAACCAATATATTCTTAATTCAGTACAAAGATAGAGGACGTTTATGCAAACTCGAATCGAACACGACACTATGGGTGAGGTTGAAGTCTCGAATGAAGCTTTATGGGGAGCTCAAACACAGCGCAGTTTGCAGAACTTTAAAATTGGACAGGAACGTCTGCCGCGTCCTATGATTCGTGCAATGGGGCTGGTTAAAAAGGCGGCAGCAATGACCAATGCCGAACTTGGCCAGATCACAGATGAAATTTCTGGTTATATCGTTGGTGCTGCTGAAGAGGTGATTGAAGGTAAATGGGATGCCCAGTTTCCGCTAGTTGTATGGCAAACTGGCTCAGGCACCCAGAGTAATATGAACTGTAATGAGGTAATTGCCAATATTGCCAACCAGAAATTGGGAAATGCTTTAGGTTCACAAAAGCCGGTTCATCCAAACGATCATGTAAATCGGGCCCAATCTACTAATGATTCATTTCCGACTGCAATTCATGTAGCAGCCAGTTTGCAAATTAATGAACTTCTTATACCGGCGGTCACCAGATTAAAAGATACCTTAGAACGAAAATCTGAAGAATTTAAAGATATTGTTAAGATTGGTCGTACCCATTTGCAGGATGCAACCCCCTTAACGTTAGGTCAAGAATTTAGTGGCTATGTATCACAGTTAGATCATGGATTAAAACGTCTGAATCAGGCTCTTGAAGGATTGTACGAATTGCCACTAGGGGGTACGGCAGTAGGAACAGGTTTAAATGCTCATCCCCAATATGCTGAAAAAGCTGCAACGCGACTGTCACAGTTCACCGGCTTGCCTTTTATCACAGCCCCTAACAAATTTGAGGCTTTGGCAGGCCGTGATGCAGCTGTATTTGCATCAGGTGCTTTAAAGACGCTTGCTACAAGCCTAAACAAGATTGCTAATGATATTCGCTGGCTGGCAAGTGGGCCACGTTGTGGCTTGGGAGAGTTATATATTCCTGAAAATGAACCGGGCTCAAGTATTATGCCTGGAAAAGTGAACCCGACCCAAAGTGAAGCTATGACTATGGTGGTTGCTCAGGTATTGGGCAATGACACTACAATTAATATTGCTGGAGCTTCAGGGAACTTTGAGTTAAATGTTTTTATGCCAGTGATTGCATTCAATTTATTACAATCAATCCAGCTTCTAGGTGATGCATGTAATAGTTTTAATGATAACTGTGCACTAGGTATAGAGCCAAATCGTGAAAAAATAGATTATTTCTTGCATAACTCGCTTATGCTTGTGACGGCTTTAAATCCAGTGATTGGATATGAAAATGCGGCCAAAGTAGCTAAAACAGCTTATAAACAAGGAAAGACACTAAAGCAGGTTGCTGTAGAACTTAATCTGGTCACTGAACAGCAATTTGATGAAGTGGTCAGACCGGAAAAAATGGTTTCACCAAATACTAAGTAATCCAGATAGGATTATTTTCTAGCCAATTAAACATCGGCAGTTTTTACAGGCGAATAAATTCGTCCAATAGGTATTAACTGCTAATGATGATTTTTTTGGATATATATTAATTTCCAAGAAAGATATAACAGCTATTTTTCATAATATTTATATGATTAATTTTACTTAAAAATTTGCTCAAATCGCTACTTGGGAACCTATATAAAATAAATGATTATGATCTGGCTTTGCTGGCTACTTTCCTGTTATTTTAGCCAATAAATAAGCTATAAGAATAAGAGCGGGCTTATTTTTTTATTCATATCAAAGGGAAGATCAATCCCAATATCTGCATCATTTCAGATAAGTTTATGCCTTGAAGTATATATTTCTGTCATTTTTTTGGTTGTATGGCCTGCGAGAGTTTGGACTAATTTTCCAGCTTTCTTATACAAGGGAATGGAAGTATAGGTATTTCATGAAAGCTTGGTAAGTGCCGACTACTTAATCCAAGATATACAATGACTTGCTTAATCGCTGTTAAAAATGTTCTTGATAGATATTGTGTCGTGTGAAGCAGAATTCTTGCTAGATTTAAGGCTTAAAATCCCCAACTTATGTTCGAAGCTTGATAACTCTGCTCAATGTTACCAGCAATTTCTACACTCAGATCATTACACCAATGCCTGTCTAGATGGTGTAAGCCGTACCAAGGGAAAGGGTGCGCATTGAATAGGCAAGCACACCAAAACTAAGAACCATAAAGAAAAGGGTAATAATGCTAGGGGTGAGTTTAATAAAAACTGCTGATAGCTTCATTGAATACACCCAGACAATCTCAGAGATACCTGCAAGAATCAGAATAACCCATGCCATAATCGCTAACTTTAAATAGTGATCAGCTCGTCCCGACAAGTGTAAACTGGTGCAGCTTAGTTTAAAATGCACCAGTAGAAGTCGTCTACTTTGAATATAATAAGTGGACCTTAAAGTAAAACTAATAAGAGAATAGTAAAAGGGGTATTGCTTACTCAATATATGCTTGAATAAAAATAATAAAAACACAGGACTAGTATGGATATAATAACAAGATAATTGAGTTTAGTTAGCCCTAATTTTACTGTTATCTATCCTCTTAACGAAAAGAAAGGTGAGGGTTATTTTTTCATCTAAATTTACTTTTAATTAAAACCGGATAGACACTGTGTCAAATGGCTATGTACAATCTGGGTTGTTGAGATTATTCATGCCACCATTGGATACTTATAATGCTAAGGATAGAACGTATTGATCCCCAATCGAAAGCGTGGCAGGATTTTATTGTATTGTGCTGTGAATATTTTCAGCGTCACTGGCCGACTGTCTACACTAATAATAGTGAAACCAAAATTCAAGAACTGATCTCATCCGATTTGAAGCAACGATTTAGGCAGGGAGATCGAGGATTTTTTATTATGTATCTCAACGATGAACCTGTTGCCATTGCTAATGCCTGGCTTGGCAAAGATGATGATATTATCCTAAATGTTGCAGAGTTTTATGTCCGTGATGAATACCATCGGCATGGTTTTGGAAAAGCGCTATGGCGGAATGTAATAAGTTGGGGGCAGAGTCTTGGCGCCGTTCTTGTCGAACTTGAAACCGATGAGCTTAAACCCGCAAATTTTTTCTGGAAATCTCTAGGACTTACTGTGACTCATACCGCTCCAAGGCTTCGCTATAGCTTGACCCTCGTTAATAAGTAATAGATTAATTATTAACTGTTTATTAGCTCTTAGTTACCTGTATTTGTAAAGCTGAGGTGGCATCCTCATAAATTACAGTTTATTCTATAATCCTTAAAATAGTGCTTATAAGTGTAAATAAAATAGATTTGGTTCAACGCTAGCTAGAAGATCAGCTAATTAACGAATAAGCGAGTCTGGTATTACTCGTTACAGATTACCTTATCTTTCTGAACATAATAGTTTAAGGCAATCTTCATATCTTGAAGGAGTTTAGGCTCAGTATACTCATTTGGTGAGAGCTTTAGTAAAGCCGGTATATACTCATTTTTATAAACAGCAGGGTAGTCTTTACAGATGATCTGGGTGCGCTGTTCCTGTGATGTATTAGGATGATCAAGCTGGTCCAGAAAGTCTGTGATTTTTTTATCTGCCTGATCAAATTCTGTTGTTACTGCAGGTTCATTCGAAGGCTCAGCAGCCATAGGCTGTTCTGGTTGTTTTTGACATGCAGTAATGGTTAAAGTGAAAAGAAGGATAAGGACTACTTCTGTTTTCATCGAGGTTTGTCTTTAATTAAAGCTTGCTAATTATAAATTTTAGTTTGTAAAAAAGAAACTTTAAAAAAATTTATTCTTTGATTTAAAATAAAAATATAGAATTGAATGTGTAAGCTTTTACTGAGATGATTTTTGGACCTCATATCCTGCATAATAAAATCAGAAATCATATGGATGCAAGAGGTGCGGGTTTCTTGAGTATGTTGCTAAGTATCTTTTTATTTAATTTTTCAGAATTCTATTTAAAAGAAAAACCTACCGTTGAAGGTGGAAAGTATTAAGAATATTCAACTTGCTAGAAATTTAGATAGAGGCTGAACCTTATTATAACCAGAAAAAATCATCTATTCTGATTTAGACTAATCATTCTCTAAATCATCAATAATCTTATTGAATGAAATATCACTATTAAGGTTTTTAGTCTCAATCATTTTCTGGATTGAGCATTCTTCTTATTTTATCCGCTTTAATATAATCAATAAATGTCGCATGGTGAGCAAAGTTGAAATCATATTTCTATCCTAAATGTCCTATAAGTTTAGGACTAACTTCAATAGATGAAAACTTTCTTTAAAAAACCACTCTTATAGAAGTTAAAATATCCTCTATAGCTTGAAGTCTTCTAGACCTATATTGGTAATTAATTAGTTTACTAAGAAGTTCAGTATACTCAATAACTTTAAAGTCGAGTTGTTTAATGGAGAATCCTGCCATTAGATAACCATTTTCAATAAATGTAGATTTGTGTGATTTACAGAAATATTTAATCTTATCTAGAGCATTAAACTTATCAAAATATAAAGATTCTTCAAAGAGGAAAAAATTAGAGAAAAAGTAAAGCCGCAACTCCCCCGCAAGCGGTTCTATTAGACCATTTGACCTGGTTTACAAATTGATATTTTTAGCAAAAAGTTGAAGCCAATTTTGCCATTTATCAAATTCTCTGCTAATTCATAAATATCAATACTTAACTCTTATAAAAAACTGACTTGTATTCCTTTTTTAGGAAAATCTAAGCAGCATTACTAGAGTACTGTGTCTAACACGCTCTCTTATTTAGTTATTTTCTATCCTAATATTCGTCATTCTCTATCATCCATCAGCTTTCTAAAGTCTGAGTCCGGAAACTCAATCACATGTAGGCACTTACCATATAGACGTAAATAATATTCGCGTACAGTAGGCTTATGGTACTTTTCCTGGTCTTCTGAGGCTTCGACCTCGGCTATGTACTTCATAAGCTCAAAAGCCACTTGTTCTTTTGCCGTATGGCAAATTTCAGATTTGGTGGTCATTCTTTTTATTCTCCATAAATATTGAAATAGTATAGCTTCACAATTAACAGGTTTTATTGACTATTTATATGTCGATTATAATTTTATTATGCCGAATATTTGAACATTTAACACCCGAAATTTAACTACCATCTTTATAGATGAGATTTGCCAAACCCCGCCAATCACCTTGAATTGTTGTTCTTCTATTTCCTCAGCAGTTAATAAAACTTCTAGTACTTCGTAATAGTATCCGAAACAATCCTGACTGCACTCATCGGCAGAGGTTGTAAAGCCCAACATGACTAAATTTGCGCACATTGATCATAAAAAGAGAATGATGTGAGATGTCTAGCTAATTAATAAACACTAGAGCGTAATACATGCAAGAGTAACCCCCCCAACTGAGGGCTTTTTATAAGTTCAATCATTGGCCAAATAACATTGAATTAGTTGGCATAATTGCTAAAATGCAAACTGCTTTTTAACACTGTTTTGCAATTATTTTGCTAAAGTTTTGCTGGGTAAAATTTAAGCCATTATAAAACAGTAACTTATTTGTGGAAATTTTTAATGCTCGATATTTATTTAACAGATGTTCAGAAACAAGTGCAATTTAAGGATTATCCAGGTGAACATCCAGTTAAATTTATTCTGAATTTTAAAAAGATCTTTCCTAGCGTGATGGAGCTGATTTTACCCGTTTTACCGGATGATGAAGATCTGGAAAAAATGACTTGGGAATCAACAACCCAGGATTTTGAACTATTCAAGAAACTTTTGAATGGCTGGGGAATCATTGAGCTGCGTTTAGGTGCTATTGCCAAATTTAAAGATAAAAAATTTGCAGATCAGTTAGTTAAAAAGACCCAAGCAAAACGTAAAGCTTTATCATTAGAGCATCCTGATTTATCAGATATAGATTTAGATTATCTATTTATGCATGAAATCCATGCTTTGATTGATGCCGAATTGGTAGAAGTGGGTGAAAAATTTTATTTACCTGTTTTACGTGATAGCTGGAAATCACTTGTTTCAGACCGGGTTTTAATGGCAAAGCTATAATTTAAAAATGATTGAGAAAGGATAGCAACAGCTATCCTTCTTATTTAAAGATAATTTATTCTTAAAATCAGAATAGAAAAATATTCTATAAGTTTACTGTTTTAAATGGTGCGCGTACCTTGCGATCATGCAGCAGATAATATAGGACAACACAAATAAGGGCCAGAAGACTACTTATAAAATATAACTGCGAGTAGTTTATATATTCCAGTAATTTTCCGAGTATATAAGGCCCAAATCCCAACCCTGCATCCAGAAAAATGAAAAAGGTTGAGGTAGCAAGCCCCATGCGGTCTAAACTGGTACTTTTAACAGCAATGGTCTGACACACTGACTGAATATTTCCAAAACCTAATCCTAGTAAAACCGCACAAATTAGCAGCATACTTGCAGTTTGAACTTGGCTCAGCAAGAACAAGCCGAATGCTAAAATTAAAATAGCCGGATACATGATGATATTTTCACCTCTTCGGTCCATTAAAGGGCCAGTAAAAGGACGAGAAAATAGTATCGCTAATGCATACATCAGGAAAAAAATAGAAGCCGCCTTAGCCAGATCTAAACTTTTTGCATAAAAATTAATAAAGGAAAGAACACCTGAATAGCAGACTGATGTTAATAGTACAATAATGGCAATCGGCACAGCACGCGGCTCAATAAACTGTGTAATCCAGCTAGATTTTGGAGGTGGAGCTGTTGCTGTTTCCTGTCTGCTTACTAAGTTGGGCATTTTTATACCTAGAGCAGTAAACAGGCAGCAGAATGCAATTATGCTTGAGAATATAAAAATTACATTATAATCAAAATTTAAACTAAGCCAGATTCCTAGAAATGGTCCGATAGCAGTGCCCAAGGTGCTGCTCATACTATAATAACCAATACCTTCACCACGGCGAGACACTGGTAAAATCTGTGCAATCAGGGTTCCTAGAACAGTAGAAGCTACACCCATTGTGAAACCATGAATAGCACGTACAAATAGTAAAAAGCCAATACCATATTCTATAAAATAAAGGCCAGAAAACAGGAAAAATCCACTCAGGCCAGTAAGCAAAGTAAGCCTGTGTCCAAATCGAGATAAAAATTTTCCAATCAGCAGGCGCCCAAATAAGGTTCCTACAATATAAAGACCAGAAATCAGACCTGCCTGTGCGGTGGAAGCACCTAGTTCAGCGACTGCATAACCTACAATAACCACTATTAGAAGATAGAAAACCAGAATAAGCTGAAAGTTAATAGCACTGGCCAGAATAAAATTTCGGGTCCATAAGGGAGCACTGTCTTTCATATTGCACCTCTTTTGGAGTCTTGAAGTTGCTTCAACACTAATTCCAACGTGGCTCTTACAAGGGCCAGTTGTTCTGGTTCAATGTGCCGAATTAATGAATATTCAAATTGATCAATACAACTGCTGCATTGTTCAAACAGGGACAAGCCTTTTGAAGATAAAGTTAGCATTTTTTGCCGTTTATCTTCTGTATCAATTTGCTCCAGAAGCTCAAGCTCTATCAATATGTGTATTCGCTTTGCAACAGCAGGCTTGGAGATATTTAAATATTCAGCAATATCAATTGAGGTACATGAATGTTTAAAGTGAATGGTATGTAGTACCTGCCATAATGAATAATTCAAGCTGTAAGGTTCAAGAATGGTATTAATCTGATCACTCATCAATCTAGCCGAAACCAAAAGTGCAGAACGAAAAGTAGGAAGATTAGACATATAGTTAACTAGGGTAACTAAAATCTGATAATATAGTTCCGAGTTCAGTAAGAATCAAGGTCCTACTACATATCTGTTATAAGTTGTGTTTGGAAAGGTATTAAAAACAGACCACATTAAGTTTTTAACTCAGGCCACTTTTAAAATATGTTTTTATAAACTATAGTAAGGAAAGAGTGAAAGCATACACAAAAAGTTGGAATTATTTTTCAATGTTTTTCATGCTTTAGCTTATCAATCGGAAACCCGTTCAGGTCGAGATTAAGCTTTGCTATTACGTGCTGGATTGTTGCTGGCCTTGGCAACAGTATGTTTACAGATTGCAGTATTCTTGCAGCCATTATTACCGCAGCGATATCAGGTTGCGCCAGTCTGTGAGAAAATTACTCATGTATTACTTGCGCCTCCGCACCAGCATGAGCTGTATTTTTCTTTGGATGACACATCACAGCACCGGTTTCTCTCTGATTCCTCAGTTTATGATCATGACAGCAGTCACCATGATCCTAATCATCAATGCCAGTACTGTACAGTCTATGGAAATCTAGTTCTTCCCCCTTATTTAGATTTTAAAGAAATCCTGATTCGTATACAGATTCGTCTCATTACACTTGAACAATTATTTCGGCATATCTATTTTAGTCTGCAAAGACTGTTCCTGCTTCCGCAGGGACGAGCGCCTCCTTTATATATTCCTGTCTAAATCATTAACTTAAACTTTAGGGTAATCATTACTCTAGACCAGTTTTATCTAAATTTAGAAAGAGAATAGTTATGTTATTACTATCTTCAGACGATACAGTACGGCAAGTTAAATCTATCGCATGGATTATTACCAATATCTTGCGTACAAAACAAAACATAAAGCCACATGCTTCTTTTGAACAATCTCAGTACTGTGAATTGATAAGCTTCTTTAAGCTCCAACCTCAACTTGTGCTTAACAATAACAATACAGTGCTCTGTAGAATAATATAGGTGAAGTAATGGACTTAGGTTTAACAGCGCTTGAGCTTGCACGAATACAATTTGCCTTTACGGTTTCTTTTCATATCATTTTCCCCTCAATTACCATTGGGCTGGCAAGCTTTCTTGCTGTACTCGAATGGAGATGGTTGAGAACCCGAAATCCAATTTTTCAAGATCTTTACAAGTTCTGGATTAAGATTTTTGCTGTAGCATTCGGTATGGGCGTAGTGTCCGGTATCGTAATGAGTTATCAATTTGGTACCAACTGGAGTGAATTCTCACGTTTTGCAGGTGGTGTCACCGGGCCATTGCTGACCTATGAAGTGTTAACCGCATTTTTCCTTGAAGCTGGTTTCTTGGGTATTATGTTGTTTGGCTGGGGCAGGGTTGGTCCTAAAGCCCATTTCTTTGCCACTCTTATGGTCGCTCTAGGTACCTGTATCTCAATGTTCTGGATTCTGTCTTCCAATAGCTGGATGCAGACACCTGCGGGCTATGCTATTGAAAATGGCATCATTGTACCGCAAGACTGGCTAGCGATTATATTTAACCCCTCATTTCCATACCGTTTATTCCATATGGGAATGGCAGCTTTTCTGGTCTCAGCTTTACTGGTCTGTGCAACTGCAGCATGGCATCTGTTAAAGGGCCGTCGCGATGCTATGGTAAAAACTTCTTTCTCTATGGCACTCTGGATGTTGCTGGTGCTTGCCCCATTACAGATTTTCATTGGCGATATGCACGGTCTGAATACTTTGAAGCATCAGCCAGCAAAGATTGCCGCAATGGAAGGACATTGGGAAACCAACCATAATGAAGGCATGCCACTTTACCTGTTCGGTATTCCAGACATGGCAGCAGAAGAAACCAAATATGCGGTCGGTATTCCCAACCTAGGTAGCTTAATCCTGACTCACAGTATGGATGGTACCGTAAAAGGCCTCAAGGATTTTGCTCCAGAAGATCGTCCAAATTCTCTGATTGTATTTTGGAGTTTCCGGATTATGGTCGGTCTGGGCATATTAATGCTGTTACTGGCTTTAGGAGGGCTACTGCTACGTAAAGGTGGTCGTTTATATGAAAATAGAGGGCTACAATATTTTGCTTTAGTAATGGGACCGGCGGGATTTATAGCGCTGCTTGCTGGCTGGTTTACAACAGAAGTAGGGCGTCAGCCTTGGGTAGTATATGGCGTTATGCGGACTGCAGATGGCTTGTCGCCTGTACCGGCAAGTCAAGTGGGTCTGACACTAATCATTTTTGTAGTGGTTTATACGGTGGTATTTGGAATCGGCATTTATTATATGCTGCGTCTGATGCATAAAGGTCCGGAATTTGTTCATGCAGATCCTGTCGATCATGGCGGACCGGGTCATTTTAAAACACCAATGCGCCCACTTAGTGCGGCTACTGAAAAAACAGACACAACCGATCAAGATACAAAGGAGAAACATCATGATTGATTTATCTCTGATCTGGGTAGCCATTATTGGCTTGGGTGTATTGATGTATGTAGTAATGGATGGATTCGATCTGGGCATTGGTATCATGTTTCCCTTTATTCAAGGGGAACAGGAACGCGATGTAATGATGAATACCGTAGCTCCCGTTTGGGATGGCAATGAAACCTGGATGGTGCTCGGTGGTGCCGGGTTATTCGCAGCATTTCCAATAGTCTATTCCGCCGTGCTGTCTGCATTATATATGCCCATAATTTTGATGGTTGTGTTTTTGGTTTTTCGCGGAGTGGCATTCGAGTTTCGCTTTAAAGCTAACCGGACAAAACATTTTTGGGACAAATCATTCATTTTAGGCTCTTTGCTGTCAAGTTTTTTCCAGGGTGTGATCTTGGGTGCGTACATTCAGGGAATTAAAATTGCAGATGGCCGATATATAGGTGGTGCATTAGACTGGCTAACGCCATTTTCTCTGTTCACTGGAGTAGGTGTGGTCGTAATGTACGCAACTCTGGGCTGCGGTTGGCTCATTATGAAAACTGATCATGATCTACAGCAGAAAATGTTTCATTTAATGCCAAAAATGCTAATCGCTTTACTGGTTATCTTTGCAGCTATTAGTTTATATACACCTTTTGCTCAGCCACTTATAGCAGAGCGCTGGTTTACTCAGCCGTATTTAACCTACTTCAGTCCGGTACCAATTCTTGTAGTAATCTTCACAGTTCTTGCTTTACGTGCTGTCAAGAAACAAAATGAACATAAGCCATTTATTTTTACTCTAGCGCTGGTTTTTCTGGCTTTCACTGGCTTCCTGATCAGTCTATGGCCTTACATTATTCCTTATGACGTAACGATCTGGCAGGCAGCAGCCCCACATAGCAGCCAGCTGTTTACATTGGTGGGCGCTGTAATTCTTATTCCGATTATTCTGGCTTATACCGGCTTGGCATATTGGGTATTCCGCCATAAAGTTCGGGTAGGAGATGAAGGCTACCACTAACTAGAAGGAGGTTATAATGAAGCTTTCAGAAAAGCAGTGGTTTGCAGTGTTATGGCTGGCGGGATTTTTCAGTCTGGTTTTAGTGGCCGGTCTATTTCGTGTCTTAATACAGCTTGCCTATTAATTGTACAGTTGGCAGTATGGTATTAAAAAGTGGTCTGTTTAAAACAGACCACTTCCATTTAGTGCTTCAGACCACTTTCCCAGCAGTCTTCTCTATAGTGAAGCAGTAATATTTAAGGCCGATATTTTTGGAATAAGTATGACTCCTTTGCTTGACCGAATTCTTCAGACGTTTCAAGCTACAGCTTCCGATCTTGATACTGTACTTCCTTTTTTTAATACCACTTCTGGCCAGATGATGGAGCAGAGTTTAGGCTATGCTATCTATCAGCGCCAGAATTTTCCTGAATCTTGTGAATATGTACATATAGCCCAAATTGAAAATAAGCAGGAAAATATAGCTTATCTTTTTTCTCCATTTATTCTTGCTGTTCTCCAGTACAAGACAAGTTGTTATTTACCTGTAAGCTCCGAGTTATGGTTAGGTCATTATTTAAATATAGATAATCTTCATTTTATAAAACAAGAAAAATCTCTGGATGAAATGGGACTTTTTATTCAGATAGCACCACAGCAGTTAAACAGTGTGCAAACCAAGCTATACAGCCTATTAAGAGCTTTTCTTGATCCGAAACTTAGACAGCTGATTTTTATTGACCTTCAAAATTACGATGATAAAAATCTGAAAATGTTAGAGCAATCTCTGCATGCGAAGATTATCTATCTGCCGTTTTCTAGTAGTAAACTGCAAATAACCAGGTCAAGCTTAGCTGGCTTATTAGGTAAGAAAAAAACTCAGTCGGCGGCAGAAATATGTGAGCTCATTGCTGAGACCAATGCAGAATTACTTAGTACCTTAAATAATAGCCTAAGTATTAATAATAATTTAAAGCTTATTCAAGACCTACTATATAGCGAACATATTCTGGAAAAAATATCTGTTTATGAAGAATTTATAGACACTATTTTTAAACATAAAACCGAATTAACCAAGAGAGCCTCTTATGTCTAAAAAATCCTCCTCCAAGTTTCCTATTATTACAGTACTGATCAGTATTTTACTTGGCTGTATGTTTTTAGGATTCTTTTATCTGGCTGTTACTCAGGAACCGGAATATATGCCTTCATATCAGAAAAAAATGGCGAATCAGTGATAGCATTATAAAATAGTAGCCTCAGTAAATCTGGGGCTTGTTTCAGGTGACTAATGAATAATAATGAGTTTCTCCAGCGCGTTAAAAATGGGCTCAAACATAGCTCCGAAAGGCAGCTTACTCTTAAAGTCTTTCAGGTCATTAAGAATTTTTTACAAGAATCAGATTATATTCAGGAATTTAAGTTTCCCTCTAGCCGCTTCCTTTCTGAAAGTTTGGGGATTTCACGGGATACTATTGAAAAAGCGTACGAACTTTTAGAAAACGAAAAGCTGGTATATCGGGTCAAGGGTAAAGGGACTTTTAGTATTCCTTCTCAAATTCCACGTACTATTCAGGAAGAAAGCAACTTCAGCTTGCCTGAACAATTGATTCAACTGGAGACTCTATTTTTTGACCAAAATCTGGATTTTTTCGCAGATGGTATGCCAGAGGTACGAAATTTTCCGTTTAAAAAATGGTATGACACCGAAAAACTGGCTTTAGAGCAGAACGGATTAAATATCTTTTTAAAAGATAATACTCAAGGTCTTCCATTACTCAGACAGGAAATCGCCAATCTGGTTAATACACAGCGTCATAGCCGGGTACAACCAGAAAATATACTGATCGTAAATAGTACACAGCAGGCATTATATTTATGCGGACGAGTATTATTTCACCCTAATGACCGGGTAATCATGGAAAATCCTTACTATTCCAATGCCAGTCATCTTTTTAAAATGTTGGGGCTAAATATACACTATTGTGATATTGATGCCCAAGGTTTAATGATTGAGCACTGCCATCATTTAGCTGATATTAAAGCTATTTATGTGACACCGGCAAGCCAGTATCCCACTGGAATACAAATGAGTATGCAGCGCAAAAAAGAAATTGTGGCATACGCCCGGCAGCAGAATAGTTTTATTATTGAAGATGATTATGATGCCCTACTTTTAAATAGATCTGAAAATGATGCAATACTGGGTCTGGATTCCTATCAGCGCACTATTTATATCGGGTCTTTTAGCAAATATATATTACCAAGCCTGCGTATGTCTTACATGATTTTGCCCAGTGCACTGGTAGATGCCTTTACTCGTTATCGGAACTATATAGATGGCAGTGCACCTTCCCAGTATTTTCAAACCATTCTTGGGAAATTTATGCAGCGGGGTTATTACGCTGAATACCTTACTCAAATGCAGCGGATCTATCACGAGCGTTATGAAGCCTTTATTTTTTATTTTCATCAGTATTTAAGTGAATTTTGTTTTATCCATGAGCATTCGCCTGCAATGCAGGTTGCCTGTTACTTTAAAGAAAATTTACCTGATGAACTTGAGGAAAGTCTTGTCCAGGCGGCAGCACTCAAGAATATTAGTTTGACTCGTTTAAGTCAGTTTTATGCACAGCATCCGAACTATGGTTTTGTACTGGGGTTCAGCTCACTGAACCCGACAGAAATTAAGTCATGTATGCTGCAACTGCATGGCCTGATTACGACAGAACTGAAGCGAGTGAATAATATTATTGTTCCCTAGGAAAACAGATTAAAAATTTCATTCCTTAAAAACTGATGTCTTATATTTTTATCTAGATCTTTATGCCAATACATTGCCAGATTTAAGGTTGGCAGTTCGAAGGGTAACTCATATACTTGCACCTGTTTTGAGTAGTGAAGATTTTCTAATATATTTTTTGGAATAGTTAATATGAACTGATCACTCTGTTCCAAAACCTGTAGGGCAGTAGAATAATTCTGGCAGCGCAGAAAAATTTTACGGACCAGTTCCTGACGGTTTAAATAAATATCTTCCAGCAATACACCATTACGCCGTGATGACACACCAATATGCTGGGCCGAAAAGTATAACTCTTTAGACATTTCAGGTAGCTGTGTACATACTACAAAGCGGTCTTCAACCAGCCTTTTATTGCAAAGTTTTTGTCCAAAATCCTGTTCGAGATCAATGACAAAATCAGTTTGTTGTGTAGCAAGATCACTAATAATCATTTTTCGGTCAAGTTTACTGCTCAAAAATTCAATATCGCTGTTCAGCTTCTGAAAATGATGAATCAGTTTGGGGAAAATTAAAGGCTCGATTTCATCGTGAATAGCGATCTTTAAATTGTGAACCATGCCGGCATCAAAATTTTGATACTGAAGGACTGAAATTCCCTGAAGCGCCAGTAAGGCATTTTTGATAGGTAAATAGATTTGCTCGGCAAAAGGAGTAGGCCGCATCCTCGTTCCGCTACGTATAAACAGTTCATTTTTTAAATGTAATCGTAACCGTTGCAACGCATGGCTTGCTGCAGACTGGCTGATGCATAGAACTTGGGCTGCCTTGGAGATACTTTTTTGCTCATAAACTGCAATGAAAAGAGGATATAAGTTGATATCAATATGATGAAAAATGGCAATGTCGAGATAGTTTTCTTTATGAATTTCATGCATATTTAAGTATTGAATAAAATCATTTGGTTCATATTAAGGTTTGGGCTATGGTAATGTAAATAGAAAATAAGATGATTTCTAAGGATAAAAAATGTTTGAGCTCTCTTCACGTGCACAAGATTTTGTTCAACGTACCCGTAAATTTATAGAAACAGAAATTGAACCTGTAGAAAAAGTGTTCTGGGAAGAAGTACATCAACTTAATCCCGATGGAAACTGGAAGAGCTGGCAATGGCCTGAACAGTTGACGGTATTAAAAGAAAAAGCTAAGGCTGCTGGCCTGTGGAATATGTTTTTACCAGATGCTGAGCTTGGTGCAGGGCTTTCTGTACAGGAGTATGCTCATATAGCTGAACTGACCGGCCGTAGTCTGCTGGCGCCTACTGTATTTAACTGTAATGCGCCAGATAGTGGCAACATGGAGCTACTCTGGCGTTATGGTAGTGAAGAGCAAAAGCAGCAGTGGCTCAGTCCATTGCTGGCAGGCGAAATCCGGTCAGTATTTTGTATGACTGAACCTGCTGTGGCTTCTAGTGATGCTACCAATATGCAGGCAACAGCAGTCATTGAAGGTGATGAGATTGTACTTAATGGCCGTAAATGGTGGTCATCAGGTTTAGGGGATCCAAATGCTAAAGTTATTATTTTTATGGCCCATACGCCAGATGAGAGTAAAGACCGGCATCACCAGCATTCTATGGTTTTAGTACCCATTGATACAGCAGGCGTGACTATTGAGCGTATGTTACCTGTTTTTGGTGATTATGATGCTCCGCATGGACATGGTGAAATCAGCTTTAATAATGTACGAGTACCACTCAGTCATTTTATTGGCGGGGCAGGTCAAGGGTTTGAAATTGCCCAGGGACGTTTGGGACCAGGCCGTATACATCATTGCATGCGATGTATTGGAGCTGCGGAAAAATCATTAGATTTAATGATTGAGCGTGGTATGTCCAGAACTGCATTTGGTAAGGAAATTCTAAAACTGGGAGGCAATCTCGAGCGGGTTGCAGAAGCACGTGTAGCCATTGATCAGGCCCGACTTTTAACCTTGTATGCTGCCTATAAAATGGATACTTTAGGAAATATGGCAGCTTTAACGGAGATTTCTGCAATTAAAGTGGTGGCGCCTAGTGTACTTGAGAAAGTTGTAGATATGGCTATCCAGATTCACGGTGGCGCTGGTATGTCACGTGATACGGTATTAACAGGTTTCTTTGCACAGGCACGCAGTCTGCGTCTGGCAGATGGCCCTGATGAAGTACATAAGGGTATGATCGCCAAACTAGAACTGGCAAAACGTGGTTATAGTACCCGAAGAAAAGCTTAAAAATTCCAGGAATAGAATAAATGACGGTAATTGATGTTGGTGGACAGATCAAAAAAGGCGAAGAACTAGATATTGAAGCTGTAGAACAATGGCTAAAACAGCAGGGTATTGATCTGCAGGGTAAGGTTGAAGTAACTCAGTATTCGGGAGGGGCTTCAAATTGGACTTACCGCTTGAACTATGAAAATCTGGATCTGATACTACGTCGTCCACCTAAAGGGACTAAAGCCAAATCTGCACATGATATGGTTCGTGAATATACAGTACAGAAAAATCTGGCACCTTATTATCCGGTAGTACCACAAATGGTCGCCCTTTGTGAGGATGAGTCTGTCATCGGTTGCGACTTTTATGTGATGAAGCGTATAGAGGGAATTATTCCACGTGCCAAACTGCCGCCAGAGCTTCAGTTGGGTGAAGCACAAGTACATGAGCTATGTATTAATGTCATTGATAAGCTCATTGAATTACATCAAGTACCTTATCAGGGAACTGAGCTGGAAAAACTTGGTAAAGGCGAAGGCTATTGCCGGCGTCAGGTAGAAGGTTGGGACAAACGCTATGAAAAGGCCAGAACCATCAATGTACCTTCTTTTAAGTATGTCCGAAAATGGCTGCTGGATAACATACCAGAGGATTCAGAGACCTGCTTAATTCATAACGACTGGCGTTTTGACAATGTAGTGTTGAGTCCGCAGCAGCCCACACAAGTTATTGGTGTTTTAGACTGGGAAATGGCCACCTTGGGTGATCCATTAATGGATCTGGGCAGCGCCTTGGCTTACTGGGTAGAACCAACTGATAATATGATCTTCCGTTCTACCCGACGTCAACCAACTCATTTACCGGGTATGTTTAGCCGCAAACAAGTGGTTGAATATTATCTGGATAAAACTGGCCTGAAACCTGATAACTGGACCTTTTATGAGGTATTCGGTATTTTTCGTTTAGCGGTCATTGCCCAACAGATTTATTATCGTTATTTTCATAGGCAAACTCGAAATCCAGCCTTTAAAAACTTCTGGATCATAATTCAGGCCTTGCATGTACGTGCATTGAAACTGATTGCTCAGCAGAAAATTCATGAAAACCCGCTGGCCCAGAAATATGTACATAAGTTGCAGGAGATCCTGAAAAAATGACTACAATATATCTGGTTAGACATGGTCAGGCTTCGTTTGGCGCCACTAGTTATGACCAGCTATCTCCTAATGGAGAACTGCAGGCTAAACTTCTAGGTCAGTACTTCAATAAGATTCTAAAAGATGAACCTTATGTAGTAGCAGGAAGCATGCGGCGTCATCAGCAGACCGCTCAACTGGCACTTGCAGAATACTTTCCTGAAGTTCCGGTCCAGACATTGAGCGAATGGAATGAGTTTAACCATCAGCAGGTTTTCTCTCGCTATGAACCCCGTTTTAATGAGCCTGCACTGCTCAAGCAGGATGTTGCCAAAGAAAGCAATCCACGCGCTTACCTGGCTAAAATCTTCGAAGGTGCCATTCAGCGTTGGACAGGAGGTGATTATCATCATGAATATGATGAATCATGGCCTCACTTCAAGCAACGTGTAGAAACAGCACTCGTAAACCTGTGTAATGAGCTAGAAAAATCTAAACCACGTTATGCAATTGTTTTCACTTCAGGAGGGGTTATATCGGTAGCAGTCGGCAAACTTCTGGAGCTTAATCCTGACCGGACTTTTGCGCTTAACTGGGCAATCGCCAATACCAGTCTAACTACTATGCGTCTGGTAGGTAATGAGCCACAATTGCTCAGCCTAAATGAACATCATTTTATCAAGGCTACTCACCCTGAATTACTTACATGGATATAAAAGGAATAAACCATGGCTAAAACAATCTTAATTACTGGCGCCAGTTCTGGGTTAGGCGCGGGTATGGCACGCGAATTTGCACAAAAAGGCTATAATCTCGCAATTTGTGCGCGACGGATGGAGCGCTTGGAGCAGCTGAAGCAGGAGCTGGAGGTTCAATACGGTATTAGAGTTATTGCAAAAACTCTGGATGTAACGCATTACAATGAAGTTTTTGAAGTATTTAAGGCGTTTAAGCAAGAGTTCGGAAAAATTGATCGAATTATTGTAAATGCAGGAGTGGGTGAAGGCCGCCGTATTGGTAAGGGAAATTTTGAAGTTAACCGTGCTACAGCAGAAACTAACTTTATTTCTGCTTTAGCCCAGTGTGAAGCAGCTGTGGAAATTTTCCGTGCACAAAATGCCGGTCATCTTGTCGTAATCTCATCCATGAGTGCTATGCGTGGCTTGCCAAAGCACCTTTCTACCTATGCTGCCAGTAAAGCGGCTGTAGCGCATCTGGCAGAAGGAATCCGTGCTGAACTTTTAAATACTCCCATCAAGGTTTCAACAATTTTCCCTGGTTATATTCGAACCGAACTGAATGAAGGGGCTAAAAAACTTCCATTTGAAGTGGATGAAAAAACCGGTAGCAAAGCACTCGTCGAAGCCATTGAAAGAGAGCCCGTTAAAGCTTATGTTCCAAAATGGCCATGGTTACCCATGGGTATCGCAATGAAGATATTGCCTTTAAAACTGGTGAATAAACTTAGCTAGTACCAAGACTCTCCGGAGTCTTTTTTTGAACAGAATTAAAAAGAAATGTAGGTACTGTTTACCGAAATTAACAGCCTGAACAAAGTATGCATGGAACTATATCTGAAACTAAAGTAATTTTTATAAAGATTAGATTTTGAAAACCAAAAAATCAAAGTGCACACGTGATTCAGGAAATTAGTCAGTATGCTTGAAAACCAGATTGAAACTCATCCTTTTACACCTTTTTTACCAGAAAATGCAAAGCTGTTGATGTTAGGAAGTTTTCCACCATCGCGTGAGCGCTGGAAAATGGAGTTTTACTATCCGAACTTTCAAAATGATATGTGGCGAATCTTCGGTCTTATTTTTTTTGAAAATAAAAACTATTTTCTTGATATTGATAAAAAAAGCTTTAATGAAACTTTAATTTGTGAGTTTCTGGTAGATAAAGGTATAGCCATTTATGATGTTGCGGAAAAAGTAATTCGTCTAAAGGGCAATGCTTCAGATAAATTCTTGCAAATCGTGACTACAGTCAAGCTTGAAGAGCTGCTTATGCCGATTCCTGAATGTCATACTCTAATGACCACAGGAGATAAAGCAACAGAAACACTAATTTCCCTTTTACCTGAAGGAACTGAAAAACCCACTATTGCCATGCCGAGCCATACCCATTTTATGGGCAGAGACCTGAATCTATACCGTATGCCATCTTCATCACGTGCATATCCATTAGCACTTGAAAAAAAAGCAGAATTATATGGGAACTTTTTTCAGGAAATTGGCCTGATTTAATGAATATGATCATTTCAAAAGGATCCATATTAAAAAAGCGGCCTATATAGACCGCCTTTTTGTTAGACTTTTATAGCCAGCTTATACCAGCGTCATCAGGCTGGCATTACCACCTGCAGCAGCAGTGTTAATACTGATTGCACGTTCAATAACTAAACGCTCAACCGGAATCTGTAACTGTTGCGGCTCTAAGTGAGTAATTCCAACAATTGCACCTTCGCGCTGTGCGATCTGTTTCTGCAGATTCATGAGTTGGTTCTGACTACCATGATGTAACACAGCATCAAAATCACCAGTTTGAATATTTTCAATGATGTGGAATTGCTGACGTATAACTTCAGGTAACCTGGCTGCATGTTTTTGATAGAAGTCATTACCTTTAAGTAAAACTGGTTGACTACCTACCGAGAAAATTGCAATAAGTTGAGCAATCTGTTCCTGCTCACTCTCTGCCAGACTTAAAGTTCTTTTACGTGGTAACACAGCATACTGATTTGATTCCCCGGTTGGTCCCTGCAATTCAAATACTTTCCCTGCAAAGAAGCTTTGCTCTTGGCCCAAAGTATATTGTGGCAGATTCTGTTTTACCCAAGCCAGAAAATCGACATATAACGGATTAGCACTTGTATGGTTCACCGTCTGTACTGCAAACGGCTGTTCCAGTTTTTTAGGCTGACAATCTTGCATCAAGCGGTATAAATAGAGCGGACCGCCCGCTTTTGGCCCTGTACCAGATAAACCTTCTCCGCCAAAAGGCTGTACACCTACCACGGCACCTACAATATTACGGTTAATGTAAAGGTTGCCTACTTCTGCATGTTGAATAACCGTTTGAACTGTTTCATCAATGCGTGTATGTAAACCCATAGTCAAGCCATAGCCTTTAGCATGAATGGCATCAAGTAACTGTGCAAGCTGGCCCTGTTTGTAGGTAATTACATGCAATACCGGTCCAAAGACTTCACGTTTGAGTTCATTAAGGTTTGGTAACTCAATAAGTGTTGGAAGAATAAAAGTCCCATCTTTGAACTGGTTTTGCTCCGGATTATGCGCAAACTGGTATACCGGGTAACCTTGTTTCTGCATTTTCTGGATGTGATTTTCTATATTGGTTTTTGCTTCCTGATCAATTACCGGTCCGATATCTGTATTCAGATAAACCGGATTGCCAACCCGTAACTGCTGCATGCCACCTTTTAGCATATGTAAAAGCGGTTTTGCATTATCTTCCTGCACACATAAAATACGTAGTGCGGAACAGCGTTGGCCGGCACTATCAAAGGCTGAGCTCAAGACATCGAGCACCACTTGTTCAGTTAGGGCAGAGGAGTCCACAATCATCGCATTCTGACCGCCTGTTTCAGCAATGAATACCACTGGCTGACCATGACGGGTTACACGACCTGATACAGTTTTTTGCAGAATCTTGGCAACTTCAGTTGAGCCGGTAAACATGATGCCCTGGATACGTGCATCCTGGCTAAGTAATGCCCCTACAATTTCACCACGGCCTGGCATAAGCTGTAGCACACTATGAGGAACACCAGCCTCCCATAGCAGTTCAACAGCAAGAGCAGCAATGAGAGGAGTTTGTTCTGCCGGTTTTGCAACTACACAATTACCGGCCACCAGTGCCGCAGCGATTTGCCCACTGAAAATTGCCAGCGGGAAGTTCCATGGACTGATACATAAAACGGTACCCAGCGGTGTGACTACACTCTGAGCCGCAATTGATTCCATTTGAGTAGCATAATAACGCAGGAAATCTACCGCTTCACGAACTTCAGCAAGGCCATTTGCATAGGTTTTACCGCTTTCACGAGAAAGAAGAACCAGTAACTCCTGAATACGTTTTTCCATCAGGTCGGCTGCTTTTTTCAGCATACCTGCTCGCTGGACCGGTGTGGTATTTGCCCAGTCTGATTCAGCTTTTTGTGCCAGAGTCAGTGCCAGTTCTACATCTTGAGCTTCTGCTTCATGTACATAACCCACAATATCCTGATGAGAAGATGGATTTAATACCGTGACCAGACTACGTTCCAGGCTGGAATCAATTTCCTGTCCCAGCATAGGCTGGCTAGACCAGGTTTGATCATGAAAACGGGTTGCTGCATCATTTAGAGCTTTCAATACCTGGTCATTTGCCAGATCCAGACCTTTAGAATTGTGACGCAGATTGCCATACAAATCTTGAGGGAAAGGAATAGAAGGATGTTTCTGTCCCAGTTTTCCGGTAAAGGCTGCAGTCTCTCTAATTTCCTGAACAGGATTGCGGATCAGGCTTTCGATGCTCAGATTCTTGTCAGCAATACGGTTTACAAATGAAGTGTTGGCGCCATTTTCGAGCAGGCGACGTACCAGATAGGCCAAAAGAGTTTCATGGCTGCCGACAGGCGCATAAATACGACATGGAATGCCCAGTTTTTTATCCTGACGTGAACCTACTACCTGTTCATATAACGGCTCACCCATACCATGCAGACATTGGAATTCATACTGACCCGGATAATATTGTTCCGGTTTAGCCAGTTGGTAAATCGTTGCCAGTGTTTGCGCATTGTGTGTGGCAAACTGCGGATAAATCTGTTCAGGCGCGGCGAGAAGTTTCTTAGCACATGCAATATAAGACAGGTCAGTATGGACTTTTTGAGTAAATACCGGATAGTCCGACATACCTTCAATCTGGGATTTTTTAATCTCACTATCCCAGTAAGCACCTTTAACCAGACGGATCATCAAACGTTTTTCAGAACGTTTTGCCAGATCAACCAGATAATCGACCAGATTGAAGCAGCGTTTCTGGTAAGCCTGAATAACAAAGCCAATACCTTTCCACTGGGCCAGAGATGGCTCGAAACATAGACGTTCTAATAGTTCCAGAGACAGTTCCAGACGTTCAGTTTCTTCAGCATCAATATTCAGGCCAATATTATATCCTTTGGCCAGCTCGGCTAATTTGAGAATCTTAGGATAAAGCTCTTCATGTACTCGGGTAACCTGAGCACGTTGATAACGCGGATGCAGGGCAGAAAGCTTGATTGAGATACCCGGGCCATCATATACATCTTTGTCTTTAGAAGCCTGACCGATTGCATGAATGGCCTGGCTGTAATCATCATAATAGCGTTCAGCATCTTCAGCTGTGAGGGCAGCCTCGCCCAGCATGTCATAAGAATAGCGGAAACCTTTATCTTCAAGTGATTTTGCATTGTTCAGTGCTTCACCAATGGTTTCACCCGTTACAAACTGCTCGCCCATCATACGCATGGCAACATCAACAGCTTTACGAATAATGCCACGCCCGCTACGTGCCAGAATACCTGTCAGGATGCTTGACAGGCTGGTACGGGTTGGTGTTTCCATCAGTTTACCGGTCAGCATTAGCCCCCAAGCTGCCGCATTTACAAACATCAGGTTGCTTTGGCCCAAATGTTCTTTCCAGTTGCCCTGATTAATCTTGTCACGGATGAGCAGATCCCGGGTAGCTGTATCTGGAATACGAAGAAGAGCTTCAGCCAGACACATCAGTGCAATACCTTCCTGCGAAGATAAAGAAAACTCCTGTAAAAGTCCCTGTACAATTCCAGCCTTGCCCGAACCTGATTTACGGTCACGTAAACTGTGTGCCAGATTAAAAGCCAGTTCATGAATTTTCTGGTCCAGCTCTGCAGAAAGCTCAGCTGCCTGTAATAGCTCTTCTACCGCTTCAGGCTCCGCACGGCGCCAGGCAGTATTAATCTGTTCTTCAAAATTGCTTTTTTCCTTGAAAGCAGTGATGTAGCCGAAGTGTGGCTGGGCATTTTCCCGAGCGCTGTATGTATCCATTACATTCATGTCAGTATCCGATGACAATATTAAAAACTGTGATGATCAGTCACTTTAGATAATTTTATAATTACAAAATAAATAGCGAATAACTCACTAAAAATAGTTCATAATTTAGTGAATTATTCATGGAAGACAGGAAATTATGCTGGATCGTACAGATTTCAAAATACTTGAACTATTACAGTGTGATGGACGTATTGCCAACAGTAAACTGGCTGAGTTAGTTAACCTCTCTCCCACAGCTGTAATTTCACGGGTACAAAAGCTTACCAAGGAAGGATATATACTTGGTTATGAAGCTAAACTTAACCCAAACAAACTGGATGCCGGCTTTGTTGTTTTTGTCGAGGTAATGCTGGACAAGACAACCCCAAATGCTCTTGAAGAGTTTGAAGAGGCAATTCTGGACTATCCGGAAATTTCTGAATGCCATTTAATGAGTGGAGGATTCGACTTTCTGCTTAAGGTGCGCAGTGCCAATATGGAAGAATTTCGTAAAATGGCAGGACAGGTGCTCTGGCAACTGCCAGGCGTAAAGGAAACACGCAGTTATCCAGTGATGGAAGAGCTCAAAACCACAACCCGATTAAAGCTTAAAAGTAAAACAGCAGTTAAAAATAAAGGGGCTTAAAAGCCCCTTTGTTTTAGATATGGATATCCGGTTTATTTCTGCTCATGATACAGACGGTCAGCTTCTTCAAAACGATCAGTCACCTCGCGACCTGGCACTTTACCCATCAGGCTGACCAGCATGATCACTGCCCATGCCAAAATGAAACCAGGAATAATTTCATAGATACCAGTTTCAGCAAACAGGTTTTTCCATAAAATTACTACCACTGCACCTGTGATCATTCCGGCTAAAGCACCATTTAGGGTCATGCGCTTCCAGAACAGGGACAGAATAATGAGTGGACCAAATGCAGCACCAAAACCTGCCCATGCATAAGAAACTAAACCTAAAACCTTGCTCTCTGGATTACCTGCAAGAATAATCGCCAACACTGCAATTGCCAGAACCATAAGGCGGCCTACCCAAACCAGTTCCTTCTGGGAAGCATTTTTGCGTAGGAAAGTCTTATAAAAGTCTTCAGTCAAAGTACTTGAACATACCAATAACTGGCAGCTTAATGTACTCATCACAGCTGCTAAAATCGCAGCAAGAATAATACCTGCTATCCAAGGATTAAAAAGGATCTTGGTTAATTCCATAAATACAGTTTCTGGATTCTGAGTCACTGCACCTGCAAGTTCAGGGTGCTGTGCAAAGTAGGGAATACCAAAAAAACCTGCTCCAACTGCACCGCCTAAACATAGAATCATCCAGGTCATGCCGATACGACGTGCAGCCGGAATTGACTTGACTGAATCTGCTGCCATAAAACGTACAAGGATATGCGGCTGGCCAAAATAACCCAGACCCCAAGCCATGAGAGATAAAATAGCCACTATACTCAAATTGGAGAACATGTCGAATGCAGCAGGTCGAGCAGTTTCCAGCAGTGTCATAACTTGAGTAGTGTCGCCAATACTTAAAAATGTAATTACGGGTGTTAGTAGTAAAGCAAAAATCATCAGGCCAGCCTGGAATGTATCAGTCCAGCTAATAGCCAGAAATCCGCCAATACATACATAACTGATAGTTGCAATAGCACTGATCCATAGAGCAGTCTGGTAAGACATTCCGAAAATACTTTCAAATAGACGTGCCCCTGCAACCATACCTGAAGCACAGTAGATTGCGAAGAAAATCAAAATAATCATTGCTGATGTAATCCGCAGGATTTTCTTGTGGTCTGCAAAACGGCTAGTGAAATAATCTGGAAGAGTTAAAGCGTTATGCTGGACTTCGGTATGTACCCGCAGACGGCCTGCAACCAGTAGCCAGTTTAGCCAAGCACCAATAATTAGGCCGATGGCAATCCATGCTTCAGAAAGTCCAGACAGGTAGATTGCACCTGGAAGGCCCATGAGTAGCCAGCCACTCATATCTGAAGCACCGGCTGAAAGAGCGGTGACGAAGCTGCCGAGGCTTCGACCACCGAGAATATAATCTGAAAAATCGCTTGTGGCTTTATAGGCATACAAACCTATACCTACCATAGCGATGATATAAAATATAAATGTGATGAGGGTAGGGTTAAACTGTTCCATGCCTGCCTGTCCTTATGCTGTATATGTGCATTCCAGCAAATAGCGCATTATATCTGATTCACCTGGAAAGGCTGTGATTCAAGCACAAAAGTGATTTTTTGTACTGTTACATTTGTAATACAATTTTACATGCAAAATGTTACTTTGTGTAACTTTAGTTACAATAAATTTATTATAGTGATTTATAAAGATTAATTTTTAAACTTATAACTACAATTTTGCATTAATGTAAAATAGTGAAAAAATTTAACTTTTATACAGCGCTTCAAATAGAAAATTCAAATTTCTGCCAAAATTTACATAAAATTACGTTAGTTGCAGAACTTGATAAAAATTAGTAAAAACTTTCCAAATGTTTCATATTGTAAGTAGTGAAAATTATAACAAGTCCTATTATACTTCTATTGCACTATAATTGTGCACAATTTAAGAGTTAACAGAATGAATATTGGACAAAACAACAGGTTTCGCACCGAAAAGGACTTATTAGGCACCAAAGAGGTGCTTTCTTCAAGTTACTATGGCATTCATACTTTAAGAGCCTTAGAAAACTTTCAGATCTCTCAGCAGAAAATAGGTGAACAGCACCATTTCATCCGCGCTTTGGCTCAGGTAAAAAAAGCTTCAGCACAAGCTAACCAGTTTTTTGGAAAACTTACCGAACAGCAGAGTCAGGCCATTCAGGCAGCATGTCAAAAACTAATTGATACTCCAGAGAATTGGGAAAAACATTTCCCGCTAGATGTCTATCAAGGCGGCGCTGGTACTTCTATTAATATGAATACCAATGAGGTAATTGCCAATCTGGCGCTAGAAATGACCGGTCATGACAAGGGCTCATACTATATTATTCATCCCAATGACCATGTGAATAAATCACAGTCAACGAATGATGTCTATCCGACCGCCTTAAGAGTTGCGACTTACTATGCTTTAGACCAACTGTTTATGCAGGTCGAAAAATTAATTACTTCACTTGAATATAAGGCAACTGAATTTCGTTTTGTCTTAAAGATGGGGCGTACCCAACTGCAAGATGCAGTACCTATGACCTTAGGACAGGAATTTCGTGCTTTTGCTACTCTGCTCAAAGAAGATGTACGTTTAATTCAAAAGATGCGCCAGCTATTATTGGAAATTAACCTGGGTGCAACAGCGATTGGTACCGGTGTAAATACGCCACAGGGTTATGCGGCTAAAGTGGTAGAATGCTTAAAGGAAATTACTGGTCTGCCGCTTTCGGGAGCAGAAGACTATGTAGAAGCAACCAGTGACTGTGGTGTATTTATTATTCTGTCAAGCAGTTTAAAACGTCTGGCCTGCAAACTATCAAAAATTTGTAATGACCTGCGTTTATTAAGTTCGGGACCACGTACCGGGCTAGCTGAAATCAGTTTACCTGAAATGCAGGCAGGTTCATCTATTATGCCGGCTAAAGTAAATCCTGTGATTCCTGAGGTGGTTAACCAGATTGCTTTTAAGGTTATAGGTAATGATTTAACCATTACCTTTGCTGCTGAGGCAGGCCAGTTACAGCTTAATGTTATGGAGCCTGTCATTGCGCAAGCCTTAAATGAATCAATCGGGCTACTCACCCAAGGCATAAAAACACTCGATGAAAAATGTATACAGGGCATTCACGCCAATGAAAAGACCTGCTATGAAGCAGTAATGCGCAGTGTTGGAATAATTACCTTGCTTGAACCGATTCTTGGTCATGGTGCCTGTGATGAAATCGGTAAGCAGTGTATTGCTGAGAATCGTACAATTCAGGACGTAGTTTTAGAGAAAAAACTGCTGACCGAAAAACAACTGGAAGAAATTTTCTCATTTGAAAATCTGGTGAGTGAAGTATTGTCCGGAAGTGCTTCACAAACATTAGACCAGGTAAGCTAAATAATTTAGGCTAAAGTAATATTTTTAAAATCCAAAAGGATAGCCCATGCAGCTATCCTTTTATATTAATCAGGTTAATCCTGATATTCTATATAGCCCCATAGATTTAACCGGCTTTTAATTTCACGGCGAATATGAGGGAGCTTTATCAGTAAAGTCCCCTCAATCCATAATGCCAAAGCCTGACTGGTTAATGGTTCTCCAGAAAGTTCTACAAGCTGGGCACCTTTAACTGTCACTATAACGTGCTCGTTGCGATAGTCTTCAATACCTTTAAAAAGTATTTGCAGCTCATAACCTGTATCGACAATTACCCACTCTAGCTTAATCTGAATATTTTCACTGGATTTTAAAAGAGCCTGACCTTCAAGAATATTACTATCGGAAGCCAGGCAGTCATATTCCACACGGATCTTGCTCAGGAACCATTCCTGTCCACCTAAGTCATCCAGAGTTTTTTTGGGCGTCAAAATATCGTTTAAATTAAATTGCCGGCTTAAATTAAAAAATTGCATTACGGGGAGATGTGAACTGTAAAAGTGGCCATCTTAAAAGATCAGGACGTCAGGTACAACTTTTACAGTATATAAATGCAAATTTTGAAAATCAGACTTACATCATCCATTCAATAGGCAGTCTCGAAACAGTATCCATCATAAAACGCTGAAAACGGCTAGTCCCGGGTTCATTCTGATGTTCTATCACTTTGCCGTCCTTTTTCTGTTCTAACCAGACAATGTTACCTTTTTGATCTAATTTGAGCTTATAAGCAATCTGGGGAAGGTGCTTATCGAGATTTAATGTAATCTGTTTTTGTAAAGCTTCAGATTCAATCACCAAGCCTACTTCTGTATTCAGATTAACTGAACGTGGATCAAAATTGAATGAGCCAATAAAAACCTTGCCGTCTACATCAAAAAATTTAGCATGCAAACTGGAACTGTTCTTGCCTTTGGAGGGTATTACGTTACCGGTGGCGACTTCATACCAAGTACGACGCTTTCGCTCCTGATAAGGCTTAAATTCATAAAGCTGTACACCATGTTCAAGCAGACTTTTACGGTACTTTCCGTAAAAGGCATGGACCAAAGCAACATCATTGGCTGGCAGAGAATTGGTTAGAATTCTGACATTAATTCCATTTTTAGAAATATTAGAAAGGTACTTCTGGCCGATTTCTGTAGGTACAAAATAAGCTGAAACCAGTTCAAGATGGTTTTTAGGCTCACCCAATATAGAAATCATCTGGTTATAAATCAGTTCATTGCCAGTTGCTAGTCCTTTAATTTTCTTGGGAGAGTCTGCTACAAAATATGCTTTGGCCCAGTTGATCGGGCGTTCCTGCAAATATTGGTTAATCAGTTCCTGAGCCTGAGAAATCCGTTCTTCCGTCGGGTTGCGAGAATTTTCAATCAGGTCATATTCTTTACGTAATGCAATTAACTGGTCAACCGTACCGAAACCGAGCAGCTGTTGTGATGAGTAGCTCAATTCATGCAGCCAAAATTCTGCAAATACTTGGTTAGCCTGCTCAACAGCTTTACCAGAAAACAGAATGTCCATGTCGGTAAACTGGAATTCCTGACTCGCATCAAAGTATTCGCGGCTAATATTCCGTCCACCTGTTACGGCCATGACTCCATCAGCAATAATAAGTTTATTATGCATACGCTGATTGACATATTTCATGCGAAAAAAATAGTCCAATACCCGCAAATGCCGGTATTTGTAAGGATTAAATATTTTAATTTCAAAATTTGGATGCAGACTGAGTACTTTTAAGGTCGGGTCGAGCTGTGTACCATTCTGATCATCAATTAAAAGCTTTATTTTTACACCACGATCAGCTGCTCTTAGGAGTTCAGCAAACATCAGGTGCCCAATAAAATCATTATTCCAGATATAATACTGTAATTCTAAAGTATTTTTTGCATTACGAATCAGGTGGATACGTGATGCTATACTACTAAATGCATCTTCCATGGCCAAATAGGCAGTGAGTCCCTGTCGGATTTTTTCGTCTTTAGCATCATCATTAATCCAGGGGCGAGAAGGCGTATGTTTATGCTCCGTATATTCCGAGATATTGGGAGGGAGCTCACAGCCAGTTAAACCCGTCAATGTCATACCAATAATTATACCTTTCAGATGATTATCTAATTGCATTTTAATTATGTGTCACGTATCTCTTTCACATTTAAGATAACATCATGCCTGAGTAAATACTTGAATGTTTTAGCGTATTAGAGTTACTGTTAGGTATTAATTTTTCAGTCAGCCTTACAGATTACAGGATGAAAATGTAATGAAATCACGTGCAGCAGTCGCATTTGGGCCAGGTCAGCCCCTGGAAATTGTTGAAATAGATGTTGCTCCGCCAAAAGCTGGTGAAGTACTGGTTAAAATTACACACACTGGTGTATGCCATACTGATGCTTTTACTTTATCAGGTGAAGATCCGGAAGGCGTTTTTCCAGCGGTTCTAGGGCATGAAGGTGGTGGTATTGTAGTTGAGGTCGGAGAAGGGGTTACTTCGGTGAAGCCAGGTGATCATGTTATTCCGCTCTATACTGCAGAATGTGGCAAGTGCAAATTCTGTACTTCAGGCAAAACTAACCTGTGCCAGGCAGTTCGTGCAACTCAAGGTAAAGGCTTAATGCCGGATGGTACCACCCGCTTTTCTTATAATGGTGAGCCTATTTATCATTATATGGGTACGTCTACATTCAGTGAATACACTGTAGTAGCAGAAATCTCTCTCGCTAAAATTGATCCGGAAGCCCCACTTGAAAAAATGTGCCTGCTCGGATGTGGTGTAACGACAGGAATCGGTGCAGTGCATAATACGGCAAAAGTTGAAGAAGGTGCGACTGTCGCGATTTTCGGTTTAGGTGCAATTGGTCTGGCAGCTATTCAGGGTGCAGTGCAAGCCAAAGCTGGCCGTATTATTGCAATTGATATTAATCCGGACAAGTTTGCATTGGCTCAGGAAATGGGCGCGACTGATGTTGTCAATCCGAAAGACTATAGCAAGCCTATCCAAGAAGTCATTGTTGAGATGACTGATGGAGGGGTTGACTATAGCTTTGAATGTATTGGTAACGTAGACATCATGCGTGCTGCACTGGAATGCTGCCATAAAGGCTGGGGCGAGTCAGTTATTATTGGTGTTGCCGGCGCCGGTCAGGAAATACGCACCCGTCCATTCCAGCTGGTAACAGGCCGGGTATGGCGTGGTTCGGCTTTTGGTGGCGTCAAGGGCCGTACCCAGCTACCAGGTATGGTACAGCAGGCAATGCGTGGTGAAATTAAAATTGATCCATTCATCACGCATAATTTACCTTTGAGTAAAATTAATGAAGCTTTTGATTTACTGCATGAGGGTAAATCTATCCGTACAGTGATTCATTTTTAGTTCTAGGCAAACCTAAACTTTATAATCTAAAAAATAAAAAACCGGGAACTTTCCCGGTTTTTTATTTATTTGAAATTAAACAGTGACTAAGCTCTTTTTCAAAACAGCAGCCATTGCTTCAGCCACATAATAAATATTTTTCTGGTTCAGGCCTGCAACACACATACGTCCGCTTCGAACCAGATAAATACCGTATTTTTCCTTAAGCAGATCGACTTGTTCAGCAGTCAACCCGGTATAACTAAACATACCGTTCTGGTTTACCAGGTAGCTAAAGTCTTGATCTGGTAATGCACGACTTAATTCATCTTTTAGAATCTGACGCATTTTCTGGATACGGGTACGCATACCTTCAACTTCAGTCAGCCAAAGGGAGTGCAGTTCTTCATCATTGAGCACATTTTCAACCAGTAATGCACCAGTTGTAGGAGGGCTAGAGTAAATACGGCGAACAGTAGCCTTGAGCTGGCCCAGAACGCGCTGAGCTGTTTCTTGGTCGTCACAGACAAAGGAAAGTCCGCCAACGCGTTCACCATATAGCGAGAAAATCTTGGAAAATGAATTGCTGACAATAAAGTTCATTCCTGCCTGATCCAGTGCACGAATCAGATAAGCATCTTCTTGCATGCCGTGGCCAAAGCCCTGATAGGCGATGTCCAAAAACGGAATCAGGTTTCCTGTTTTTAATACTTCAATCACCTGATCCCACTGTGCAGGAACAAGATCGGCGCCAGTCGGGTTATGACAGCATGGATGCAATAATACGATACTTTGTTCTGGCAGTTGCTTTAAGGTATCTAGCATACCCGCAAAGTCCACACCACGGGTTTCAGCATCAAAATATGGATAGTAATGTGTATTGATACCTGCACCATTGAAGATGGCTACATGATTATCCCAAGTTGGATTACTTACCCAGATTTCAGACTCAGGAAAGTATTTCTTAAGGAAATCTGCACCTACTTTAAGAGCACCTGATCCGCCTAATGTTTGAATTGTAGCAACACGTCCCTGAGCTCGAGCCGGACTGTTTTCAGTAAACAGCAAGTTTTGAATGGCTTCACGGTAAGGTTTGAAGCCTTCCATTGGCAGGTACAGTTTGGTCGTATCGTTCAGCTTGGCAATATGCTTGTACGCTGTTTTAATGGCTTCGAGCTGTGGCACAATACTGTCTTCATTATAATAAAGTCCAATACTCAGGTTTACCTTGTCTGTACGGGCATCCGTATTGAACTCTTCCATTAGAGACAGAATCGGATCACCCGGATAAGGATTTACATGCTCAAACATTCAATTACTTCCTTAAGTCGTACAGCCTTCTAACTGTACTCTGTTAAAAACTGCTCCAGTCCATCATCCATGTTCTGGAGGGGATTTACTGGCTCAGGTGTCAGTTTCCAGAACCATATTATGACGTTGAAGTGCCTTGCGCTTTTTAATCTGATAGGCGATCAGCAGGCACAACAGCCATCCTGGGATCATCATAACTGCAATACGCATATCTGGCGTCATTATCATAATGCCTAAAATACCAATCATAAAGACTATACAGAGATAGTTTGTGAATGGATAAGCCAAACTTGGAAATTGCGTGGTTTTGTTTTCACGTATCATCTGTTTGCGGAATTTTAAGTGAGTGATAAAAATGACCATCCAGTTAATAACGATCGCAGCAACAACCAGCATCATCAGCAGACTAAACGCTTTCTCTGGAAACATGTAATTGAGCAGCACACAGAGCAGGGTAACAAAAGCAGAAATCAGTACGGCCGGCACCGGAATACCATTTTTGTTAATTTTACTCAAAAACTCAGGTGCATTACCCTGTTTGGCCAGACCGAGCAGCATGCGACTGGTACAGTAACTGGTACTGTTATAAACAGAAACTGCTGCTGTCAGTACTACAAAATTCAGTACAGTCGCAACTCCCTGACTGTTAAGAGAATCAAAAATCAGCACAAACGGACTGCCGCCTTCGGCCATTTTGTTCCATGGAAATAGCGATAAAATTACTACGAGAGTACCGATATAAAAAATTAGGATACGGTAGACAATCTGGTTAATAGCTTTAGGCAAGGTTTTCCCGGGTTCGTGCGTTTCTGCTGCAGCAATACCGACAAGTTCAATACCACCAAAAGCAAACATGATTACAGCCATGGCCATAACCAGACCACTGATGCCGTTCGGAAAAAACCCACCTAGTGCCCAAAGATTGCTGATGGTCGATTGTGGTCCTGCGCTACCGGTAGTGAGCAGATAGCTACCGAAGCCGATCATACAAATGATCGCCACCACCTTGATAATAGCGAGCCAGAATTCCATTTCACCAAAAAATTTGACATGAAGCAGGTTAATGCCGTTGATCAGAATAAAAAAGCCTAAGGCGGTCATCCAGGTTGGAATTTCAGGCCACCAGTAGTGGATATAAAGACCAATTGCACTGAGTTCTGCCATACACACCAGTACGTTCAGTACCCAGTAATTCCACCCAGACATAAATCCTGCGAATTTTCCCCAGTACTTGTAAGCAAAATGACTAAATGAACCGCTTACCGGTTCTTCTACAATCATTTCACCTAACTGGCGCATCATCAGGAAAGCAATCAGTCCTGCTATTGCATAGCCCAGAATAACTGAGGGGCCGGCCATTTTAATTGTTTGAGAAATTCCCAGAAATATACCGGTACCGATTGCTCCTCCAAGAGCAATCAGCTGAATATGACGATTCTTTAAACCTGCGTTTAAATCACCTTGTTGAGGATTATCCATATGATCCTTTCTTCCTTGTGTTTTTCGCATTCGTAATAATTTTATACTTAATTACGTATAACATAATTTAAACCTTGAGAACATAGCCGATTTTTTAAATTTTTGACTGAAAAGTCTAGTTATATTGTTGGGTTAGCCATTATATAAAAATAAGTTATTGTTTTAATAAATAAAAATTATTCATAAATTTTATTCTAATTGCCGTTGAGCCTGTATCTTTATATGGCATGAGAAAAGTTACTCAACGCTAAATTTTTTCTTTTGGCCAAGTCTGTAATGAGCTAAAACATTCAGCTTTAAAGAAGAAAACTATATTTTTCAGTTTTTTCCAGCTTTGTCGGGCTTGGTGATTGCTAAAAAATAATGAACTCTCTATGATCAGGCAGGCTGAAACTTGCTAAAGTCTCAGCATGAAAAACCGGAATAGACGAGCGAAGACGGATATTTAAAAAGGATGAAAAGGGTTAAAACATGAGTGAAGAAAAGGTCTCTGGTGGTGTTCAGTCTCTAGAAATAGGGCTACACGTATTCAATTCACTGGTAGAACATAATAACCCCATCATGCTGAAAGACCTTTCACACAAACTCGGCATGCATCCTGCTAAAGTCCACCGTTATCTGGCCAGTCTGATACGCATGAATTATGCCAGACAGCTTGAAGATGGCCAGTATGGCCTTGGTGAACAAGCATGGCGTCTAGGTTTACGTTGTATCCAGCATACGGACACCTTGCAACTGGTTCAAAGCCAGATTTATGAAATGCAGGGCAAAATCGGTTCAAGTATTCAGATTAGTAAATGGTCGCCGCGGGGCCCTCTGGTTGTCCAGTCAATTGAATCGTTGCATCCGGTATCGATCGTGACGCGTGTAGGCTCAATCATGCCATTAGTCAACTCTGCTGCGGGCCGGATCTATGCGTCTTACTTGCCTGAACATCTGGTGCGGCCACTTATGGAAGAAGAGTGGAAAAAACATACCTCATCAAATAAAACACTTTCCCCTAAAAATTGGGAAGAGTTCTTAATATTAAAGAATCAGATACAGGCACAAAAAATGTCGGTGGCACAAGGTGATCTTCTGACCGGGATTAATGCAGTTGGTTTACCTATTTTTAATACTTACAATGCTATCGAGTTTTGTATTGTGGTAATTGATAGTGAAGATATGCTGCCCATTCAAGCGAACCATGAAAAAATTATATTTTTAAAGCAGATGGCCGAATCAATTAACCAGTACATCCGTGAAAGATAACTAACTGGTTAAAGACAAGAAGGCGCTATTAGAGCGCCTTCTTGATTTTATAAAAATATCAAAAAATGCAGGGAAAAACTCCTGCATTCTCTAAACATAGGGATTATAAATTAATCAGTTACACTGAGTACACCACGTTTAATCTGATCGCGTTCAATTGATTCAAACAGGGCTTTGAAGTTGCCTTCACCAAAACCGTCGTCATCTTTACGCTGAATAAATTCAAAGAAGACTGGTCCGATCATATTCTCAGAAAAGATCTGAAGTAGAAGACGTTTTTCGCCGTCTTTAGTATTACCATCTAGTAAAATGCCACGTTTTTTCAGCTCTTCTGTTGGTTCACCATGATTTGGTAAACGCTCAGGCAGCATTTCATAATAGGTTTCTGGTGGCGCCGTCATGAACTTGGCTCCTAAGTCATGTAGCTTATCCCAAGTCGAAACCAGATCATCTGTGATGAATGCAATATGCTGGATACCTTCACCATTAAAGTCAGCCAGGAATTCGGCAATCTGGCCATTTCCTTTATCACTGTCTTCATTTAATGGAATACGAATCATGCCATCTGGAGCAGTCAGGGCTTTTGATGTTAAGCCAGTGTATTCGCCTTTAATATCGAAATAGCGGATTTCCTGGAAGTTGAAAATCTTTTCATAGAAATTAGCCCAGTATTCCATACGGCCTTTATAAACATTATGGGTCAAATGATCAATTTCATTTAGACCAGTTCCAACCGGATTTGCATCTACACCTTCTAGGAACTCAAAGTCACTCTGGTAAATATCCCGATCAATCAGGAAAATTGGCATACCACCAATCCCTTTAATCGCCGGGATATTCAGTTCCATTGGACCTACCTTGTTTAGCATTGGTTCAGCGCCCAGCTCAAGCGCCTTTTTATAAGCCTTTGCAGCATCTTTAGTTTTAAAACCCATAGCACAGGCAGAAGGGCCATGCTCATTAAAGAAATAAGATGCGTATGATTCTGGCTGATAGTTTAAAATAATATTGATATTGCCTTGGCGCCATAAATAAACATTCTTAGACTTGTGGCGGGCTACTTTAGTAAAACCAATCGTTTGAAACACCTGATCTAGTTCACCATCCTTCGATACGAATTCAATGAAAGCAAATCCGCAGAGTTCTAAAGGATTTTCTAAAACGTTCATACAACTTCCTCTTGTTGTGTTCAAAAGCCTGTTCAGCTTTTGCCTTCTACCTGAAATTATTTTTAATTCTGAACATGAATCCGGATTGGAAATATAGAAATACTCAAATATGTTTTTCTACTCTTAAGCATCCGAGCCTGTTACAGAGTTAAAATTTTTAGTGAAATTTTCAGAATGTCCCATAATTAATTCTATTGCTTATTTCCATGCCCTAGATAAATTACAGACTACATCCCATTTGTTTCAATGATACTCAAAACAAAAAGTTATGCAATACATAATTAAATTATGTAGTCTGTAATTTGGGCAATAATTATATAAGTTCATGTTGAGGCAAAACAGGCTAAAAATTCTTCCTTATAGAGTTTATCAATTGTTTTATCTAGGTTTTATTCATTAAATCTTAATCATAAATAGAAGTTTATTTAATAATAAATAATTTTTTTAGTTTAAGTTCTTGTCAAAGAAACAATGTACGCGTATTTTAGAAAATAGATATTTTCTCAAACATTGGTACAAGATGTTAAAGCAACCTGAACTTATGAACGCATATTATTATTTCTGGCAGTTTAAATGATTGCCTGAATGCGTTCGGGCAAATAAAGGTTGCCCATCAAAATTAAAACCTGATCGGCAAACCTGATCAGGTTTTTTTATGTCTTATAGATTGATAATTATGGAGCTTCCCTCATGTATACATTTAACTTTACTTATTTTGGCAATTTTTATTGGTTTTATTTTGGCCCGCACATGCAATCGCTTAGATCTCTTACGCTCAAATAAATCATCGGACTGAAATAAACAGTCCAGAGGAATAACCAATGAATGCTCTCAATACTGCTTTAAACCAATCGGCTACAACAGAAAAAACTTTAAGCCTGCCTCATCAATTAAAAGCACAATATTCTTTATCTCCTGCATTAGCCCGGCAAGTTGCTGAGCATCGTACAACTATACAAAATATTCTTTCAGGCGAAGACTCTCGTCTTATGGTAATTACAGGACCTTGTTCTATTCATGATCCGGTTGCTGCACTCGAATATGCCCAAAAATTAAAACAGCTCCAAACTAAAATTTCAGACCAGATTTTTCTGGTCATGCGCGCTTATATTGAGAAACCTCGTACTACGGTCGGCTGGAAAGGGTTTTTATATGATCCACATTTAAATGGTTCTTCAGACTTGCAGTCAGGCTTAGAGCAATCCAGAGCTTTATATCTGCAACTCATCAGTATGGGTTTACCTATTGCGAGCGAAATTTTAAATCCGATGGCTACGGCATATTTTGATGACCTATTGGCTTGGGGAGCCATTGGCGCACGAACCAGCGAATCACAAATTCATCGAGAAATATCCAGCCATATGCCGTACAGCATTGGTTTTAAAAATGGTACCGATGGTTCAATTCAAATCGCACTAGATGCCATACAGTCAGCCAGAAACTCCCATCAGTTCATGGGTATGAGCCAAAATGGCTTACCTTGTATGTTAAACAGTCTGGGTAACAAGTTACCACATTTGATATTACGTGGTGCAAATTCAGGCCCTAATTATGACCTTGCATCAATTGAACGGATACGTGCCTGTCACAAAGCTGTGCTTCCACCTTTAGTTATTGATTGCAGTCATGGCAACAGTTCTAAAAATCCTTTATTACAGACCTCAGTACTCCAGCAAATTATTGCTGAGCGTAGTGAAACTGATGTACGGGGAGTAATGCTGGAAAGCCATCTTGTAGATGGAAACCAAGCAATCTCCTGTAATATGATATATGGTCAGTCAGTCACAGACGGTTGCTTGGGATGGGATAAGACATCTGCCTTGTTGCTTTCTGTTGCAGAGCAGATGCGCTATGAATGTGTAGTATAAAATATAAATAAGAGCAGGGGCCCGTATACTTAAAGAATACGGGCTATATCTGTAAATTTAGGGTTGTAGGGGGTTCTGTCTGTCTACAACAATCTTATAAAATATCAAGCTTAAAGCGATAATAAAAGCACAAAGCAGGTACATCACCGTATAGCCGTACAATGCAACTACATAGCCTAGTAATACAGCCCCTAATGCTATCCCTGTATCATATAAAGTAAAGAAGGTTGAAGTCGTATGGCCAATACGATATCTAGGCGAACGCTGGATTGCCAAAGTTTGTAAACAGGGCTGAAGTGAGCCGAAACCCATACCGATAAATATTGCACTGATCATTAGACCGGTTAAAGTTTCAATCTGGCTAAGAAGTATCAAACCGATAATAAAAAGAATGATAGATGGATAAATAATGATATTTGGGCCTTTAATATCATACAGTCGGCCAGTAAATGGACGAATACTCATCATAGCCACAGCAAATACTACAAAAAACAATCCAGCAGAGCTGAGTAAGCCTTTAGTTTCAGCAAAAGTTGAAATATAAGACATAATACTAGAGTAACCAAATGCCAGGAGCATAACCATCAGGGAAGCGGGTAAAGCACGTTTTTCAACAAAATCCTGTAAGCTGATTTTCTTTTTCTCAGTAACTTCAGGTGATTTTTTAATTTCGCGAATGGGGATAAGCAGGCAGAAAGCAAAGCCTAGACAAATAATGGTTGCTAAAATCAGCGCGACGGTAGTGTAGCCTAATGGTTGAATCAAGCTAAGCCCTAAAAGTGGACCCAGCACCAGCCCCAAGTTTATTGACATAATAAAATAGCCCATGCCTTCGCCTTTACGTTTTTCTGGAATGAAGTCATTGGCAATCGGTACACAAACCGTAGTAAGAATACTAAACCAGATACCATGCAGAAAACGGATAACCAGCAGAACACTAAGATTGTCTGCCAGAAGATAAGCGAATGAAAAAAGACAAAAAATCAGCTCAGAAACTAAAAAGGTCTTTTTCTTGCCAAATTTTTCAATGATTAAGCCACTAAATGGTCGCACTACAATAGAAGAGACCATAAATAGAGTCATGGCTAAACCAGCCTGAGCTACAGTACCATTCAGGTCACTTATAATATAAACGGGTAGTACTGCAGTTTGTGCGAAATAAAATATGAACAAAAACATGTTATTGAATAAGCAAAAAATAAAGAACTTATTCCATAACTGAGAGGAGTCTATGGATGCCATGATAAACCTATAATAACCGGGAGAGCATGACTTGAGACGTAGAGAAATTGATATTTTTTATAATAGGAAAAGAGGGAGATAAATAAAAAGTAAATACGTCATAAAGTCATATAACCTGTAAATTATAAGTGAAAGTATGTAAATTGTATAGAGACGATGAACTAAAGCAAGATTATGAGAAATAGCGATTAAGCTACATATGATATATAAATACAAAAACAGCTTCTTCTACAGTGTATGAGTGAATCTCAAGTTATGTAAAAGAAGCTGATGAAATTAATTTTTAAAGTCCAGCTTCATAAGCTGTATTAGAAAGTAATGTGTCTACATCTTGCATATTATCTGGACGAATTTTATAGATCCATCCCTTACCATACGGATCTTCATTGATAAAGTCTGGATCATCTTCAAGTGCAGAATTGATTTCTACAACTGTGCCTGAAACTGGTGCATGAATATCAGAAGCAGTTTTTACGGATTCGACCACACCAGCCTGTGCACCTGCTGTAATCTGACTGCCAACCTCTGGCATTTCTACATAGACCAGGTCACCTAAAGCATCTTGAGCGTGGTCGGAAATACCAGTAACCACAAGATCACCTACAATTTTTACCCATTCATGTGTACTTGCATACTTCAGTTCCGAAGGATGATTCATGCCGATTCCTCAAAAAGTTTTAAAGCATTTTTGCTTTGTGTTATACAGGTTTTTGTTTAAAAACTAAAGTCTATAAATACGGATCTTTACGCCAATTACTAGGACTGCGGCCGCTCCAGCGCTTAAAGGCACGGCTAAAATTGGCAACGTCAGAATAGCCCAGCTCGTCGGCAATCTGTTCAAGGGTATAGTCAGTCCGTGAGAGAAGTGATGTAGCATGCCGGTAGCGCACTTCATCAACCAGACTAGAAAAAGAGGTGCCCTCAGCAGCCAGCTGGCGTTTTAAGGTACGGTCTGACATATGCAACCGATCGGCCACGCTTTCTATACTAAGATAGTGCTGTTCTGAATGAGTGAGGATATCACGCACCCGCATGGCCAGACGTCGGCGTTCACCCAAAGCAGAAAGTTCAGCTTCACACTGGTTAATTGCGATTTGACTGGCAATCGGGTCAGCATTAACCATCTGTAAACCCAGAAACTTTTTATCAAAGCTGGAAAGTATGTGTGGCTGATTAAAACGGAAATGATGTGAAGGCATTTTGGCTAAATAGCGGTCAAATCCTTCAGGTTTGGCAAAATCAAAATCAATTTCTCCTTCAAGGTTATTAATGCCAGTAATAGCCTTGGCCATACTGATAATACCAATAGTCAGGGCAAGAATAATTTCGGTCCTTAAAGGTTCAAGTTGTATGTCACACTGTAATTGCAGGGTTGCCTTATCACCAAAAGTAGAAAAATAAAGCTGTAGAAAGGGCATACGAAGTTGAATAAAACGTGCAGCAAGAACCAGGGCTTCAGATATATTGCTGGCTGTCATGATTGCATAGCCAATAAAGCCATGAATTGAAATTCGCATTTGGGTACCAAGATGGTAGCCTAAAGATTGCTCGCCTGTAATTTTTAAGGCATGTTTTATCAGTTCGTTGGCAAGAGGAGTTGGAATACGGTAATCCGGGTGTGCGAGCTGTTCACTACTAAAATGAAAGGGGGCAAATAAAGTCTCTGCGCTATAGCCCCAGCGTGACACCACATCTAGCAATAACAGGCCATATACCCCTGGAATACCCACATCTTGCCGGGATGAAATTATCTCCATGCGCTATCCATTGCTCTCATGCTTTCCAACGTGCTGTTTACATCTTGGCATGAAATTAAACTTTAAACTAGAAGAATTGTTGGACAAATCAGTTGCTTAATTTTCAATTGCTGCTTTTTTAAATACTACTATTTTTGTAGTAGAGATTAATAGGAGATCCTGAAATTGGTTATAAGCCTGAGTGACATAAGTAACAATACCCCGATCATTTTTAGTTCTGGATGGAATGATTGCTGTAATTTCGACTTCAACATGAATGAGATCTCCCGGTCTGGTAGGCTTGGGCCAACGTAAACTGGTTTCGGTACCAATTAAACCGCCTGCTACCGGAAAGCACTCTGTCCATAAATGCATGGTAATTGCAGAGGTGTGCCAGCCACTTGCGGCCAGACCTTGAAAAACAGGATGCCGGCTTGCTTGCTCTTCATCCAGATGAAAAACCTGTGGATCATATTGAGTGGCAAATTTTTTGATTTCTTCAGCAGTCATTTCATATTCACGGCTGACAAAACGATCACCAATGTGCAAATCTTCCAGATAAAGCATTATTCTGTGTCCTCAACTTTCTTTGGTATTTGCTGTTCAACTAAAAAGCCACCAGTTTGACGTTGCCATAGTTGAGCATAAATACCATTTTGCTGAATCAGTTGCTCATGAGTACCCTGTTCAGCGATCCGGCCCTGATCCAGTACAATTAAACGGTCCATCTGGGCGATGGTCGAAAGCCTGTGAGCAATTGCAATGACTGTTTTTCCAGTCATAAGAGCGTCTAGACTTGACTGAATGGCAGCTTCGACTTCAGAATCCAGTGCACTGGTAGCTTCATCTAAAATCAGAATAGGTGCATCTTTTAAGAATACGCGGGCAATTGCAATACGTTGACGCTGTCCACCTGAGAGCTTGACACCACGTTCACCCACCTGCGCATCATAGCCCCGACGCCCCCCCAGATCAGTTAACTGAGGAATAAAGGTTTCTGCCTGAGCTTTACGTACAGCTTCATACATTTCCTCATCAGTTGCATCTGGCCGGCCATATTTAATATTTTCTGATACGCTACGGTGTAGCAGAGAAGTATCCTGAGTAACCAAAGCAATATTAGCGCGCAGGCTGTCCTGAGTTACATTCTGGATATCTTGGCCATCTATTAAAATACGGCCATTTTGAATGGTATAAAACCGCAGCAACAATTGAATAAGGGTTGACTTACCTGCGCCAGAACGGCCAACAATCCCGATTTTTTCACCTGGCCGAATGGTAAGATTCAACTGATCAATTACATTTTTTTCATTATAAGCGAAAGATACATTATCAAAACGAATTTCACCCGCAGTTACTTTTAATGGCTTGGCATCTTTTTTATCCTGTATTTCTACCGGTCTGCTTAAAGTTCCCATTCCATCCTGAATTGTTCCGATATTCTCAAAAAGGGCAGAAATTTGCCACATGATAAAGAATGCCATACTGTTAAGCTTCATAATCATGGCTGTGGTTGCGGCAACCACTCCAAGACCGGCTTTACCTTCTACCCATAGATGAATGGCTGTTCCCAATACACCTAGAAAAAGTACAGCACTCAGCATATTTACACTGATTTCAAATTTAGCTCCAAGACGCATTTGCCGATATACTGTCACCATAAATTCCATCATGGACTCTTTGGCATAACGACTTTCACGGCCGGCGTGTGCAAATAGCTTGACAGTCTGAATATTGGTATAGGCATCTGTAACACGTCCAGTCATGACAGCACGGGCATCAGCTTGCTGTTTTGACACTTTACCCAGGCGTGGAATAAAGTAGTAAGCTGCGATCATGAACAGAACTAACCAGACGAGTAGGGGTATCATTAGAACAGGTGAAATACCTATAAACACAATACTGATCGTAGTGAAATAGACCACTACGTAGGCCATCATGTCGCCTAAAATAACCCAGAATTCTCGTACTGCTAACGCTGTTTGCATGACCTTGGCAGATAAGCGCCCGGCAAAATCATTATGAAAAAAATCGAGACTTTGCTGTAAAAGAAAATTGTGAAAACGCCAGCGCAGACGCATTGGAAAATTGCTATATAAAATCTGATGCTTAACAATAGACTGCATACTGGCAAAGAGGATGTTGGCAAACAGAAAGCTGGCCAGAATCAGCAGATTGGTTTCATGATTTACATAAAAAGTATCAGGTTGGCTTGTACCTAGCCAGTCAACCAGTTGTCCTATTTTCGAATAGAGTAAAGCCTCAAAGCTTGCGGCGCCCGCAGTTACAAGGACTAATAAAAAAATATAAGGACGCAAGCCTTTAGTGGCTTGCCAGATAAATGGAAAAAACCTTCTTGGTAATGATTCGTAAAGACCTTCAGTGGGATAGGCATCGACACGCTTTTCGAACCACTTCAACATTATTTTTTCCTCTGAATACAATATATTAACTAATATAAGTTTAATTCAATTTATAGGAGAGATAGAGATTGATCAATCATTAATTTAGCCATATTCCGCCATATAATAATATTCAAAATATGAGTTTTTTAGCCGTACTACACTTAATTTTACGCCATATAAGAGAAAAGATAATGGCGTAAATTGTGAATTCAACAGGAAAAACAGATATGAAAAAATTATTAGCTAGCGGTAGACTTGAAAAGCTGGTGCGATTTTGAAGGATAAAAAATCTGCTTGTAACTTTACCGGATTAATAAAATCAGGACTTGCTGAGCCGCTTATGTGTATACATCTGTTGATCTGCTTCTCTGATAGCAGCTGATAGACCAAAAGTCGGATGACGCATAGCCAGCCCGATTGAAGCACTAATCTTTGCCTTTTCAAAGGCCTGTGTAATGCGATTAACCAACGATTCAGCACCTGAATGATCATTTTCAATACTTAGTATGGTGAACTCGTCACCTCCTAAGCGGGCTAGAATATCATTATTACGTACATTATCACGCAATACGACAGCTGTCTTGCGAATTAACTCATCACCAGCCTCATGACCCAGATGATCATTAACAGTTTTAAGATTGTTGAGGTCTATCATAACCACAGCAGCAGGGTGACCTAATTGCTTGCAACGTTCTTCTTCTGCATTTATTAATTTATCCCAAGCCCGCCGGTTATATAAACCAGTCAAACCATCAATCATTGCTTCTACTTCAAGACGCTCACGTTGTCTGACCTGTTCAATTTCACGCAGTTCAGCCTGTAGAATCCGGCTTAAAAGCTCTCCAAAGACTTCGATCAGTTTTGCTTCTTGAACCAGTTCAGGCGCTTGCGGGTGAGGGTCAATCGCACAGAGTGTACCAAATAAATGACCATCTTCACTTACTAAGGGCTGTCCAATATAAGCCTGAATCTCTACCTGTTTCCTGATAGGAGCGTTTAGATATAAGGGTATATCATCAGAACGTGGTGCAATTCTTGGTGCATTACCTGTGACCATATGTGAACAGAAAGAATCTGCCCAGCGAAAAACTTGTCCAGGTTGAACATTATAGCCATGATCTTCACTCTGCAGCACGATCCAGTCATCGCCTTCAACCCGTGTAATCATCCATAGATTAAAACCGAAGCGGTCATGAAGATAACGTAAAACAGCCTGGCCTGCTTCCTCAAAGTTTTTCGAATATGAAATACCCATATAACCAGCCTTTATATCTCAAGATTTAACTTCTATAACCTTAATAGGGCGACCTTGACCAATTTTCAAGATTCCACTGCCACTGTTAAAATGAATCGATGTGTTTCCATTTTCCAGTCGTATACCATTTTTTGTTTTAACCCGCTTAAGATAATAAACAATGCCTCTCTGATCAGTAAGTTCCGCATTTTCGAAATTATTTGTGGTTTTGAGAGTGACTACTATATTATCAGGATCTATGAATTTGAGTACCTGTTCCTCTTCATTCATATTTATAACCTGTTTAGATGTCATCTGGGTAGCTACTATTTGATTTGGAGAGATTTGAACAGCATAGGATCTACTCCATATATAACTTAATAAAAGTAATGCTATAATAACATTTATATATCTCATGCTTTTATCTTCTCAATAATATAAAAATTAATAAAAGATATACAAAAATTCTAAATACTAAAAAGCATAAAATTAAATATTTGTCTATGAAGACTACTTTTTTGGTAAACAGATTTCAAAAAAATATATAATGAAGCATTATTAAACTTTAAATAAAAACTATTAATCTAAAAATATTTATTCCTTTTCTATATTAGATAATAAAAAAAATACAGAATAAAATATGAATATTGTATATAATAATATTTTTTTATTTTAAAAAATAAAATGATGAATAAATTCTTTCTTTTGTCTACTGTATTTTTCTGCTTAACAGGGTGCGCTTCTGTGTCTTATCCAGATCAGAATAGGATTGTAGAAGAAACAATTAGTTATTCTACGTCACGTTGTTTTGGTGCTTGTCCGGTATATTCTGTAACAATTCAGCCTAGTGGAGCTGTACATTTTAACGGAGAGCGGTTTACAAAAGTCGTCGGAGAGCAAGATATCATTGTTTCCCCTGGAATCTATAAAAAGCTTTCTAGTCAATTAAGCAGATATAAGCCCGCACCAGGAAAAGTAGAAAATAATTATAATTGTGTAAATAAAGCTACTGATCATCAAACGGTTAGTTTTGTATGGACGGATAAAAGTGGAGTAGAAACAAAGTTAGACCATTATATGGGGTGTATGAATTCATCTGATAAAAGTTTTAATCAATTTATCGAACAATTACCTGAAATGCTTGGAATTAATGATTTAATACGCTAAAAACAAAAACAATCTAAATTTATAAAAAATTAATCTTTTATGTAGGTTCTATTTATATAAAAGATTAATAAATATATATTTTTAAGATTAGTATTTTATAAATTTTAATATTAACAAGGTCTATAAAATAAAAATACTTTTTTATTTTCAAGTTTTATAGGGCAGTAAAACTGTACATAGAAAAATCTTATTTGATTATGAGACCTTGGACTTAAAAAAGCCTTTTATAAAAAATAGCCTAAGTACTATTTCTAATAATGAACCTGATTGCGGCCTGCAATTTTAGCCTGATAAAGTTTTGCATCAGCTATTTCAAAAACTTTTGCTACTTCTCTCGAAGTTTCTGGCCAGAATGCGATACCGATAGAAATTGTTATCGGGCCGATACCATCGGTTAAGGTATTTTCCATTTTCTTTCTTAAACGTTCAGCACTTTTATATGCGTTTTCTATATCAGCTTGAGGCATAAGCACAACAAATTCTTCACCACCATAACGACAGCATAAATCATTTTTCCTAAAGTTATTTAAAATATGTTGAGCCACTTGCTTTAAAATTCTGTCACCTTGAGCATGACCATAAGAATCATTAATCTTTTTAAAATAATCAATATCTATCAGTAAAACTGCAAAGTGAGTCTGGGTACGAGTCATTTCCTCAATAAAGATTTCTAGTCCTCTGCGATTAAAAAGGCCAGTAAGTGGGTCAGAGTTAATATGAAAATTCATTTCATCAATTTTATGACTAAACTTCTCTACACTGGAAAGTAGGGAAAATTTGAATTTTTGCACTTCGTAGTACCATGGTTTGATCGCCTTAATTTTCACTTCAGTTTCTGGCTGGTTTAAAGAGCTGGCAATTTTGGCGAGGTCATGAAGAGGAGAGGCTATAAAGGTAGAGGCCTTCCATACTAGATAAAAAATTAGGAGATAAAAAAGAAAAATTCCTGCAGACACTCTAGAAATAATTGATTTCGCGCGTTCAAGTAATTCATCTGTAGGCTGTTGTGAGACTACAATCCAATTAGTGGTGGGAATATGCGCGAAACCGACCAGATTCTTTACTCCCATACTGTTTACTAATTGAATTTTACCGTTCTTCTTTTTATTCATATAACTCAACCCTGTATTCCCGGTTATAGTTTGACCTATTCTTTTCATATCAGGGTGAAATATAATTTTATTATTCTGGTCTAATACATACATATAACTATTTCTATAACTGTATTGAATGGTCAGTAGCTCATTGATGATATTTTTTTCTTTCAGATAAATTGCTGCGCCTACATAGCCTTTGTAGACATGGTTATGGTCAAAGATAGGCTGGGAGATAAAAACAATTAAATTATTTTTAACTGAATAATATGGAGGAGAAACATAGGATTGCTTATTTTTCAGAGATTCTTGTGTTCCTAGTGACATTTGAACCTGCTGTTTGCTTAGGTTTAGATAATCAGGAGTATATTCAACAATAATTCCTTTAGAGTTACATATAACTACAGTATTGAAGTGATGTGATTGTCTCCTAAGACGATCAACTTCTGATGCTCTTACAGTTTCGTTGTTAAAAGACTTTCCTATAACTTCAGCACTATATTTGAGCTCATCCAAAGCTGTCTGAAATTGACCATCTGTGTTTAAAGCAATTTTAGAAGCATATTCATAATTAATTGAAAGTGAGTTTTCTATTAATTCCTGCTTGAGAATGCTATAGCTTATAAGGAGAGAAATAACAAATAAGGCGGAAACCGCTAAAATAGTTAAAATTAAAATTAATTTCCTTAAATTAAGCTTAAAGTAATTTTTTAAATTATAAGTGAGCATAGATGAGCTGACATTAAGGTAGAGTACATCTCTCATACTACTGTATTTAATATTACTAAATATTTATTCTTTGTTTCTATAAGTTAGACCATAGGCAGGCAGGATCAAAACAGTTCTCATAAATTTTATTATATTGCCAACACATATATAAGAGCGTAATTTATTTAGTTATACTGTAGTATAGTTAAGTTATTAAATTAAATCTGGCTATAAATTGTACTAGCTCAAACCTGATCTGACAGTTACCCATTTTTTATTGTGCCTGTCAGGTTAAATTTGAGCTAAATTTTTCTCAGCCCAAATTTGTTTTCCATCAAGTAAAGTTTCAAATGGTGTACGACCACAGCAGATTTTTCCTTGATGAGTCCGTTCAGTATTATAGAATTTCAGCCAGTCGTCTAGATCCGTCTGCAACTCTTCTAGCGTGCTATAAAGCTTTTTCCTAAATGTAATTTGATAAAACTCCTGCAGTATTGTTTTATGGAAGCGTTCACAGATCCCATTCGTTTGTGGTGAAGCTGCTTTTGTCTTCGTGTGATCAATGTCATTGAGCGCTAGATACAACTCATAGTCATGTTGT
>NZ_JIBB01000022.1:0-53657 GCF_000620525.1 Acinetobacter sp. UNC436CL71CviS28 | reverse complement strand
ATTAGAGATTAGAGATTAGAGATTAGAGATTAGAGATTAGAGATTAGAGATTAGAGATTAGAGATTAGAGATTAGAGATTAGAGATTAGAGATTATGATTTATTTTTCTAAATTTCAAGCATAAAAAAACCGCTTGACGCGGATTCTTTAAATGGTCGGAGCAGTAGGATTCGAACCTACGACCCTCTGGTCCCAAACCAGATGCGCTACCAGGCTGCGCCATACTCCGAGTATGGGGTGAATGACGGGATTCGAACCCGCGACAACTGGAATCACAATCCAGGGCTCTACCAACTGAGCTACATCCACCATAACATCTTTGATTCTAAATACCAAGCTACCAAATGGCGCGCCTGACAGGATTCGAACCTGTGACCATCCGCTTAGAAGGCGGATGCTCTATCCAACTGAGCTACAGGCGCATGACCGATGATAAAAATATCATGCGATACTTCGCCGATTTAAATTGGTCGGAGCAGTAGGATTCGAACCTACGACCCTCTGGTCCCAAACCAGATGCGCTACCAGGCTGCGCCATACTCCGATTCATCTCAGCTTTTATTGTATCGCACTTTGTGCGGTACGGTGTGCATTCTAGGCGTGACGCATGGTCACGTCAACACCTATATTTAAAAAAATATTAAAAAACACCTCAAATGTATATTTATCAGGCACTTTAGACATTTTTTAATCATTTTCAACGCTTTAAGCTGGCACTAAAGGCTAACATACGGTCTAAAGGCAACTTTGCACGCTGCGCAAGTGCAAGGTCAACCTCTATTTTCTGGTCAGCTTTTTGTAAAACCTGCAAAATTCCATCGAGTTCATTCATAGCCATCCAAGGACAATGTGCACATGAACGGCAGGTTGCCCCTTCACCTGCTGTTGGTGCCTCAAGCAGGATCTTGTCAGGCACGACCTGTTGCATTTTATAGAAGATACCACGATCTGTTGCCACAATCAGATGGGTATGTGGCAAAGACCTTGCTGCCTGAATCAATTGTGATGTACTTCCTACTGCATCAGCCACCTCAATCACCGATTCAGGGGATTCAGGATGCACCAGAACGGCTGCATCTGGATAGAGAGCTTTCAAGGTGGCAATACCACGTGCGCGAAACTCTTCATGAACAATACAAGCCCCATCCCAGAGCAACATATTTGCACCGGTTTTCTTCTGGATATAACGACCAAGATGCTGATCAGGTGCCCAGATGATTTTCTCACCCAAGCTATCTAGATGCTCAATAATTTCAACTGCACAGCTTGAAGTCACTACCCAGTCAGCACGTGCTTTGACCGCAGCTGAAGTATTGGCATATACCACAACAGTATGGTCAGGGTGTTCATCGCAAAACCGCGTAAACGCATCTTCAGGGCAACCTAGATCCAGTGAACAGGTAGCTTCCAGTGTAGGCATGAGCACAGTTTTTTCTGGTGACAGAATTTTAGCTGTCTCACCCATAAATTTTACACCGGCTACTACCAAGGTAGAAGCAGCATGATCACGACCAAAACGTGCCATTTCCAGTGAATCGGATACGCAGCCGCCCGTCATTTCAGCCAGTTCCTGAACTTCAGGATCGCAATAATAATGTGCCACCAGTACAGCATCACGCTTGTTCAGTTCGGCCCTGATCTGTTCAAATTTATCCTGTTTCACTTGTTCAGTCAGGGAAGTACTTTTGGGTTCCCCTAAACGGTCCAAATGCGCCTGCACAATATTTTTTGCTTCATTGGCAATTAATGTCGCATCAGTCATAACCATGCCTTCTCTGTTTTTGCTGCTAGCCTTTTCGCTGGCATTTGATCCATCATCTCAACCATATTAAATATACAGTTGATAAAAACCTTTATTTTAGAAAAAAGCCCCCACATGGAGGGCTTTTTTTATTCATGATATTAAGAACGATAATCTGCATTAATCTTGACATAATCATAAGACAGATCGCAGGTATAAACCGTATCTTTCGCCTCGCCGCGACCTAAATCAACACGAATCGTAATTTCCTGTTGCGCCATCACTTCTGCTCCGGCTTCTTCGGTATAGTCAGCAGCAGCTCCGCCATCCTTACAAATCTGGACATCATCCAGCCAAACCTGAATTTTTTCTACCTCCAGGTTTTTAACACCTGCATAGCCAATCGCGGCCAGAATTCGTCCCCAGTTCGGATCAGATGCAAAGAAAGCCGTTTTTACCAAAGGTGAATGAGCAATACTATAGGCAACGTCACAACATTCTTGGGTATCTGCCCCGCCTTCGACCGCCACAGTCATAAACTTGGTTGCCCCTTCTCCATCACGAATGATGAGTTGGGCCAGCCGTTTCATGATGCGGGTTAAAACCTCAAGTACAGTTTGATAGCGCTCATCTTCCAGACTGGTAATTTCTGCTCCGCCAGCCTGACCGGTAGCCACCAAAATACATGAATCATTGGTTGATGTATCGCCATCAATAGTAATGCGGTTGAAGGACTGTTCCACAGTAGTTTTCAACAGATGCTGTACCAGCTCACAACTAATAGGTACATCAGTGGCAATAAACCCTAGCATAGTCGCCATGTTGGGCCGAATCATACCTGCACCTTTAGAAATACCAGTCATGCTGTAGGTAATGCCATCAAGTTCGAACTGTTCCGATGCACCTTTAGGTGTAGTATCGGTGGTCATTATTCCACTTGCTGCATCCAGCCACGCATCTGCTTTCAAACTATCAAGTGCAGGCTGCAAGCCTGTAAGTAAACGCTGCATTGGTAACTGCTCACCAATGACGCCTGTAGAAAAGGGCAGCACTTCAGATGTCTGAACCCCAGCTAATTCGGCAAGCTTGTTACAGGTCTCTAGCGCATTTTGCATCCCCAGCTTACCAGTACCGGCATTGGCATTACCTGTATTAATCACCAGGTAACGGGCATTACTTTTTAAAAGATGCGCTTTAGAGATATGCACTGGCGCAGCACAAAAAGCATTTTGGGTAAATACGCCCGCAACATTTGACCCTTCTGCAAATTCAAAAATAACCAGATCTCGTCGGTTCGGATAACGTATATATGCTTCAGTTGAACCAATTTTTACGCCTTGCACCACATGCATTTGTGGCATTGATACGTCACCCACAGTCATTTTTGAATTTCCAGTGATATGGTTATTGAAAACACAACAGCTTAGTGCAAATTTTTCTAAAAATCGAGAGACTCTAAATGAATTGGTGATTTTTATATTAAGCTTTATTAAATACATACAAAAAAGCCGAATAGAATCCGGCTTTTAATATGTGAATCATAAAATTAATTTGAAGCAAGAGCTGTTTCTGTACCTAGAAGTGACTGTTTGGCCTGTTCCTGACTGGCAGCCGATAATGCAGGATTTGACGCTACAATGCGGTTCACTGTAACGTTATTTACTGCTGCAATAGCCGCTGTTCTCAAAATAATCGGGCGTTCAGTAGCTTTCATGGTATAGCGAATACCAGTACGAGGGCTGATCAGGGTAATGGTATCATTTTTTAATTCAGCCTGAGCCGTAGCTGTTCCTTGGGCAGCTTGTACTTGCGCAGGGGTAGCTTGACTTAATTGACCCGTTTCGGCAAAAGCTAGAGCAGGTAAAGCGAGCGTAGCAGCCACTAAAAGGTTGAGTACTTTTTTCATATTTTTCCAGTTTTTCAACTCATCATGAGCAAGTAAATAACATTTAAATGCAGCATCTGCAATCGAATACATAATATGTAACACCTTGTAAAAAAGCAGAACCGAAGTTCTGCTTTAAGCTTAACGTGCTAATATTTAGATTTTACCATGACACTGTTTATACTTCAGGCCTGAACCACACGGACAAGGAGCATTACGACTTGCTGGCGGAGTAATATTCCCCTGAGCTGGACGTGAACGCTCTGGTACAGAAGAAGTCTCTTCATGAGTTACTTCACCTGTTAGGCCATCTACTTCATCATGAGCGAAGTTTAACTGCATAGATTCCGCTTGTGCCTGTTGTTGTGCTTCCATTTCTGCCAGCTCTTCAGCAGTCGGCACATGTACACGTGACAGATCTGTTACCACGTCAGCTTTAATGGTACCCAACATATTTACAAACAGGTTAAAGGCTTCTTTCTTGTATTCCTGTTCAGGGTTTTTCTGGGCATAGCCACGTAAGTGAATACCTTGTCGCAGATAATCCATTGCCGCAAGATGCTCTTTCCAGTGACGGTCTAGTGAACTGAGCAGGAAATGACGTTCTAGCATTGCTGCTGACTCAGTACCCATCTGTTCACGGCGGGCCCGGTAACGGTTAATGACTTCATCCGTAATTCGTGCAACCAAACCTTCTTCATCCAGTCGGCGGTCTTCTTCCAGCCATTGCTGAATTGGCAGATCAATTCCTAAATCTGTACGCAATGCATTTTCTAGACCATCAATATCCCACTGATCATGAATCGATTCAGGGGGTACAAAATTACCGATCAGTCCCTGCATGACATCGCGATGCATCTCTTCAATATAATCTTGCAGACTATTCTCTGCGAGAATATCGTCACGCTGAGAATAAATAATCTTACGCTGCTCATTGTTAACATCATCATATTTGAGCAGATTTTTACGAATATCAAAGTTACGTGCTTCTACCTTGCGCTGCGCATTTTCAATAGAGCGCGATACCATTTTATGCTCAATTGCTTCATCTTCCTGCAACCCCATAGCACGCATCATTGCCACTACACGGTCACCTGCAAAGATACGCATCAGATCATCTTCTAGTGACAGATAAAAACGTGACACGCCCGGGTCACCCTGACGTCCGGCACGACCACGCAGCTGGTTATCAATACGGCGTGATTCGTGACGCTCGGAACCAATAATATGCAGGCCGCCGGCATTTAGTACCATTTCATGGTACTGGTCCCACTCTGCTTTGAGCCGTATTTCATCTTCTGCTGTCGGGTTTTCAAGTTTTGCCAGTTTAGCTTTCCAGTTACCACCAAGCAAAATGTCTGTACCACGGCCTGCCATATTGGTAGCAATGGTAACAGCATTTGGTGAACCCGCCTGCGCAATGATATCTGCTTCACGCTCATGCTGCTTAGCGTTTAGAACTTCGTGATGAATACCTGCCTGCGTTAATTTCTCAGACAGAATTTCACTGGCTTCAATGGTAGCGGTACCAATCAGAATTGGTGCTACACCAGCTTCACGAATATTTCGGATCTCTCCGATAATGGCATTATATTTACCATTACGATTCAGATAGATTAAATCGTTGAGATCTTTACGGATCATTGGGCGGTGAGTTGGAATAATCACCACATCCAGTCCATAAATTTCTTTCATCTCCGCAGCTTCAGTATCAGCTGTACCGGTCATACCGGAAAGTTTTTGATACAGACGGAAATAGTTCTGGAAAGTCGTGGTTGCCAGTGTCTGGTTTTCCGGCTGAATCTCCAAACCTTCTTTAGCTTCTACTGCCTGATGCAGACCTTCTGACCAGCGGCGTCCCGGCATGGTACGGCCAGTATTTTCATCAACAATAATTACTTCACCATCATTGATGATGTAATGTACATTTCGCTGATACAGGTAATGTGCACGGATCGCAGCAGTAATATGATGTACCAGGTTCAGGTTTGCTGCGGAGTAAAGGCTTTCACCTTCTGCCAGCAAGCCCATCTGGATCAGTTCCTGCTCTACCGTTTCATAACCAATTTCAGTCATCTCTACTGAGCGCTGTTTTTCATCGATCCAAAAATGACCGCCATCGGCCACTTTTTCTTCTTTTTGTGGACGCAGTTTTGGTGGAATCGTATTAATTGCTGCATAAAGCTGTGACGAGTCTTCACTCTGACCAGAAATAATCAGTGGTGTACGTGCTTCATCAATCAGAATTGAGTCAACTTCATCGATAATGGCATACACCAGACCACGCTGTTTTTTCTCTTGCAGCGAGAACACCATGTTGTCACGCAGATAGTCAAAGCCAAACTCGTTGTTGGTTCCGTAAGTAATATCAGCTTTATAAGCTTCAGATTTCTCTACCGGATTCTGCATCGAATAGATGACACCAATCGACAAGCCGAGAAACTCGAATAAAGGACGGTTTAACTCAGCATCACGCTGCGCCAGATAGTCATTGACAGTAATAACATGCACGCCCTGACTGCTGATGGCATTAAGATAACATGCCAGTGTTCCCATCAGGGTCTTACCCTCACCGGTACGCATCTCGGCAATCTTGCCTTCATGCAGGGTAATACCACCGATCAGCTGCACATCATAATGACGCATGCCCATTACACGCTTTGCAGCTTCACGACAGACAGCAAAAGCCTCTGGCAGAAGGTTATCTAACGTTTCACCCTTATTATAACGTTGTTTGAATTCTTGGGTTTTTGCAGATAAGTCTGCATCATTTAAGGTAGATATGGTCGGCTCGAGCGCATTGATCTTCTCGACAATTTTCTGCATCCGCTTGAGTTCGCGCTCATTTTTTGTACCGAAGATACCTCCGATCAGACTTGCCAACATGTAATAGACTCTCTAAATCTTGCTTGTCAAATGGTAATTTTTTCTCAGTCGTTATTATGATGCCAGAATTTACAAGTACAAGGGCTTTGCACAAAACCTGTAAAAAAAATTGTTGAATGGCTTTCATATCGCTGCACGAAAATGCTGCTAATTTAGCAAACTTACAACAGTTTCACCTAGCACAGAAAAGAGTTTTCCATCAGAATTACTGATGAAAATTAAAATATTCATATACAAAATTTTCATAAGAAAATATGTAAACAGTGGTTCTCAATACTAAAGATCTGTTCCATATTATATAAAGACTATACTTACCAATCAGAATTAGAGGCAATAATCATGACATTACGCCTAGGCGATACCGCACCAAATTTCCAGCAGCAGTCTAGTGAAGGAATTATTGATTTTTATGAATTTCTTGGAGATAGCTGGGGAATTCTGTTTTCACATCCTGCCGACTATACTCCGGTCTGTACCACTGAACTGGGCTATACTGCAAAGCTTAAAGACGAGTTTGAACGCCGCGGAGTGAAAGCGATTGCTTTATCTGTAGATGATGTGGAATCACATAAAGGCTGGATCAATGACATTAATGAGACCCAGAACACTACAGTAAATTTTCCGATTATTGCAGATCAGGATCGCAAGGTTTCTGAACTTTATGGTTTCCTGCATCCGAATGCCAGTGAAACTACAACTGTCCGCTCTCTGGTCATTATCGATCCGAATAAAAAAGTACGTTTGATTATTACCTATCCTGCATCTACTGGTCGTAATTTTAATGAAATCCTGCGCGTTGTAGATTCATTACAACTTACCGACAATCACAAAGTCGCCACTCCAGCAAACTGGCAACAAGGTGAAGATGTTGTGATTGTTCCATCTCTTCAGGATGAAACCGAACTGAAAGAACGTTTTCCAAAGGGTTATAAGGCGGTTAAACCTTATCTACGCTTAACTCCACAACCTGATAAAGACTAAATTTAATCTGTTTATATTCTCTTAGGCCTATCTCTTGCAGATAGGCTTTTTTGTTATAAATGGCTACTCCATTTAAAGAAGAGCAGGATGATAGAAAACAGATACATTCTCACAGGTCTATGCAGCAGCATTTTGATACTTAATGGATGCATGACTGCTCCTGCGCTGCCTGACCATCAGCGACCTGAGCACTGGGGCAACCAGCTTTCAGCAGCACATAATTTTTATCAGGTCAGTTCATGGGTCTACCGTAGCGAACAGCCCAGTTCCGGTTTATTACCTTTATTAAAACAGAAAAATATCAAGACTGTAATTAATCTGCGTACACACGACCGGGATAGCGGTATTTTAGAGGGAGAGAATATTCAAGTCATACATCTGCCCATTCGCACCTGGGCAATGAACCGTGAACAGTTGCTGGGAATTATGCGATATCTAAAGCAAGCTCAACACTCTGGACAGAAGGTACTGATTCATTGCTATCACGGCTCAGACCGTACTGGTGCCAGTATTGCAATGTACCGTATTGTATTTGAAAACTGGAGCACAGAGCAGGCTTTACTTGAAATGAAGCATGGGGGTTATGGTTACCATGTTATCTGGAAGAATATAGAGAGACTTTTTAGTATAGAAAATATTCAATGGACCCGGCAACAGCTGCAGAGTCCAGAACAAAAATAATGATAGGATTAGCGTTTATCGAGTGGCACCCAGTCAATAACCCAAGCAGATTTCATATTCAGGCTGGCATCATTAACAATTTTTTTACGGGCTTCATCTGCCGTGTCCCGGTCTTTAGCCGGTCCGACCATAATCCGGATTCCCTTAGAAGTTGGGCTACGGGTAACTTTATAGCCTTTAGCACGTAATTTGGAGACAATGGCATCTGCATTAGCTTCATTAGCTGCCAAAGCCACCTGGACCATCCACTGCCGGTCATCATCTCCTTCCTCTAGTAATTTACGAGCTTTTTCAGCTTCGGCTTTTTTCTTGGCCTCTTCCTGAGATTTTTTCCTTTCAGCTTCAGCTTTTAAGTTTTTTTCCTCGGCAGCTTTTTTCTCTGCTGCTTTACGTTTTTGCTCTTCTTGGGCCTTTTTCTCTGCCGTCGCTTTGCGTTCTGCCTCAGCCTTTTGTTTGGCCTCTAGCTCACTGCGCTTTTTTTCAACCACCTGACGCTCAGCTTCCTGCTTGCGCTGAGCTTCCTTCTTCTGAGCTTCTGACTGCTGTGCGTTCAGAGTATTCTGTGGTTTATTTTGTGTATTAGGTGCTGATTTAGCTTTCTCATCAACCAGTTCAGGTGGAATATTATCTGAACTTTCCTGATTTCCATTACGCAAGGCATTTAACGTTGCATATTCCTCAGCAGCTTTTCTTGCAGCCTCTGCTTCGGCCTGTTGTTGCATTTGTAAAAATTCTGCAGCACGTGCTTCCTGTTCGGCAACTGCTCTCTCACGCGCGCGACGTTGCTCCTCAAGCAGACGCTTTTCAGTTTCGACATCTACAGCTAAAGGTTGTAGCTGAACCAGATCTTGGTTAGCAGGATTTTTACGTTGTTGTTGTACTTGTTCAGTTGGGGGAACCTGAACATGTTTTTGGTCAATCTCTTCTTTACCCTTTAAGAGTAATGCTGCCAATAAAACACCACCACCTAATAAAACAACGCCTCCCATCCAGCGCTGTTTGCTATTCATTGACATTCTTCCAGATACTCCCAAACCGCTTCTAAGGTATGAAACGAACCGCAAACCAAAATCAGCTGGTGCTGTTGAGCTTCGGCCACTGCCGAGTGAAATGCTTCTTGCACACTGCTGAACTGTTTAACTGTCTCTTCCTGTAATGCAAAGCCAAGCTGCTCCAAAGAAGCTGCACGCGGTACGGTTAACGGGGCAATATTCCAACTTAAAACAGCAGGTTTGAGTATATCCACCACGGTTTCAATATCTTTATCTGCCAACATTGAAAAGACAGTTATAATTTCCGTGTATTGTTTATTGTATTCCAGAAATTTTCGCAATTGCTTTAACAAAAATTCTACACCATGAGGATTATGTCCTGCATCTAAAATTATAGTGCGATCCTGCAATTTACGTATTTCAAAACGCCCCGACAGGCGAGCTTTTTGAATTCCCTGAGCAATAGCAGTTTGAGTAACATCAAGGCCACTCAGCAGAACTGCCGCAACAGCCAGCGCAATATTTTCCAGTGCCAGTGAGCCGACTGGCAATTTCACGGTCAGGCCCGATGAAGCAAAAAACCAGTACTGTCCATCTTCACTATATTTAAAGAAATAATCCCGATTAGCGGTATATAGCGTTGCCTGCGAACTTTCGGCTTTTGTCTGGATGGCTTGAGGCAGAGTCTGTAAACCACCAAATACTACAGGAATACCGGGACGGATAATCCCGGCCTTTTCATAGGCAATTTTTTCAATAGTATCACCTAACCAGTCAGTATGATCGAGTCCAATATTGGTAATGACAGCAATATCCGGATCAACCACATTAACCACATCGAGGCGTCCACCCAACCCGACTTCTAGTACCCAGACATCACATTGCTGCTGCTTAAAGATGACAAAAGCGGCCAGTGTAGTGGCTTCAAAAAAAGACAGGCTCAGTCCACATTCACGGCGGGCCTGATCTACAGCTACAAATGCATTGATCAGGGTCTGGTCATCAACTTCCTGACCAGCCAGTTTGACCCGTTCATTAAAACGGTAAATATGAGGAGATTGATATAAACCCACCTTATAACCCTGGGCATTGAGAATTGCGGCCAGAGTGGTGGTAGTTGATCCCTTGCCATTGGTACCAGCGACAGTAAATACCTTGGCAATAGGTTGGGTGACTTCCAGTTTTTCAGCAACAGGGATGACCCGTTCAAGACCTAAATCAATCCCTGTAACGTGAACATGGCTCCAATAATCGAGCCATGTGTTTAATGTATCGGTTGCATATGGAGCATTGTTCAAGGCAAGTTCATCAGTTTAGCTACAATGCGATATACAGTATCACGTAATGCATGACGGTGGACAATCTGATCGACTACACCATGATCAAGCAAGTATTCAGCACGTTGGAACGGCTCTTCAAGCTTTTCTCGAACAGTTTGCTCAATAACGCGTTTACCGGCAAAACCAATCATGGCTTTAGGCTCAGCAATATGTACATCGCCCAGCATAGCTAGAGATGCAGTAACACCACCATATACTGGATGAGTCAAGACCACAACATAAGGTAAACCGGCATCCTTAAGTCGCTGGATCGCTGCAGAAGTACGAGCCATCTGCATAAGAGACAACATCCCTTCTTGCATACGGGCACCACCTGAAGCTGCAAAACAGATCAGCGGCTGACGTTGTGCGATTGCTCGCTCAGCGGCCTGCACAAAGCGGTCGCCCACAACCGTACCCATGGAACCGCCCATAAAATCAAACTCAAAAGCACAAGCCACTAGCGGAAGATTTTTAAGCGTACCCTGCATGACAATCAGAGCTTCACTTTCACCGGTCTTATCCTGTGCTTCACGCATACGCTCCGGATAAGGACGACTGTCGACGAAATGTAATGGATCTTTAGCAGTAAATTCCTGGCCAAGTTCAGCTGTGACCTGATCCAGGAACCAAGTCAGGCGTTCGCGGGCTTTCATACGCAAATGTTCATCACATTGTGGACAAACATACGCATTAAAAGACATAGCCGTACGTGTAACCAGGGCATGACATTCCGGGCACTCAATAGTTGGCTCGGTAAAGGTGGCTTTTAAAGCCTGCTGTTCGTCAGGTACCTCAATACCCGGAACTGAACGTTCCGTCCATGGTGTTGGTGTACTAAGGATTTTCCCTGGTTTCACTTCTTGATTCATACTAATTCATCGAGCGCTGCTCGAAGCTCCTTGACTTTATTGACCGTTTGCTCAACGGCTTGTTCTGGGGCCAAAGTTGCAAAAGTTTTTACAAAAGCGCTTCCCACAATTACTGCATCTGCCACACTGCCCATTGCTTTTGCAGAAGCCGCATCGCTAATTCCAAAGCCTACTCCGACTGGAACATCGGTGGCTTTTTTGATTTTTTCGATACGTTCTGCAGCTGCAGTGACATCCAGACTGGCAGCTCCAGTTACACCTTTGAGCGAAACATAGTAAATAAAGCCACTAGCCTGTTTTACTACGTGCTGAATACGCTGGTCGGTTGAAGTCGGAGCAAGCAGGAAGATCTGATCCATCTCATGCTGTTTCAGGATCGTCACCAGACGATCAGATTCTTCAGGCGGCAAGTCGACTAGCAATATGCCATCTACACCACAAGCTTTGGCTGTTGAAACAAACTGCTCATAGCCAATTACTTCGACCGGATTCAGATAACCCATAAGTACGACCGGTGTTTCCTGATCTGTCTCACGGAATTCTTTTACCATATTCAGTGCATCTAGCGTATTGGTTCCGCCTGCCAGTGCCCGCTCTGCAGCCAAAGCAATGACTGGACCATCCGCCATTGGATCTGAAAATGGCAACCCAAGTTCAATCACGTCTACCCCTGCTTCCACCATACGATGTAACAGCGGGACTGTTACATGCGGTGCTGGATCACCAGCCATCACATAAGAAACCAAAGCTTTACGCTGTTGTGATTTAAGCTGCTCAAAACGGGTGGCTAAACGTGACATAGGGTTGTGCATTCCTTGAATCATTGAAAACTGAGAATTTGGTTTTGTAGAAATACAAGACGCTGCATTGTAACGCTATTTTTTACTCAATAGATAGAGCAAGCAAGCAGCGCATTGTGGCGATCTATTCCAGAACAACCCGAGGTCTACATTTATCAATATTTTCGTTTTTTTCTCAATGATCAAAGCTTCCTATTTTTGGGCTGTCTGAAATGAACTTAAATGAGTTAGACCTAATTTTTACAGCCTTTATTTTTTATATTTTGCAGTTTTCCTGCACGGTTGTTTAAATTTACTGAAATATTGAAACCTGCCTTATACTATAAGGGTTTTCTTATTCTCTCTTATACTTTATGACCTCCGACCTTTCTAGCAAGGTGCAGGCTCGCGTGCTTGCACTGCTTCCGCTTATTGTATTTTTGGCCATCTTTTTAGGCAGTGGTATTTACCATTCAATTATCGGAACCGAATTTGCCTTTTATCAAGTTAAAGCTCCTGTTGCAGCCCTCCCAGCGATTATTCTTGCATTGCTGATCTATCGCGGCCAGATTAATGAAGCTATTGAAGAATTTCTAAAAGGTGCCAGTCATCCGAACCTGATTCTCATGTTCATGGTGTTTATGTTTGCAGGAGCTTTTGCCAGTGTTTCCAGTACTATTGGCAGCGTAGATGCAACCGTACAGCTCGGACTTTCTATTATTCCGCCTTCTTTTGTTTTACCCATGCTGTTTATTATTTCAGCTTTTATCGCTACGGCGATGGGCACCTCAATGGGAACAATTGCTGCCTGTGCACCCATTGCTTTTGGATTTGCCCAAGTTACCGATATTGAAGTGGTTTACGCCATTGGTGCAGTGGTAGGTGGCGCAATGTTCGGTGATAACCTTTCAATGATTTCAGATACTACAATTGCCGCTACCCGTAGTCAGAATGTTGAATTGCGCGATAAGTTCCGGGTGAATGTCTGGATTGCCGTCCCCGCTTCGGTAATTACTTTGATGATCTATATTCTAACCACGCATGACTCCCAGACCATTGAGCATACTTCTTATAATTTATGGCTCATTTTACCGTATCTGGCTGTTTTCTTGCTGGCTTTTAGCCGTTTGCATGTTTTGGTTACTTTAGGTACAGGAATTTTGCTTTCAGGTCTTATCGGTTTGTTTGTACAGCCTGAATTTAATCTATTGAAGCTAAACACTGCAATATATGACGGTTTTGTCGGCATGTTTGAAGTTGCCTTGCTGTCTATGTTTTTAGGCGGTTTGTCTGCCATCATGCAAAAGGAAGGCGGACTGCAGTGGCTGATTGAGCGGATCTATAGCGTTACGCGTCTATTCAGGATTAGCCGTGAACGGGCCGGTGAACTGGGGGTCAGTTTTCTGGTAGTTTTCTCCAATCTGTTTGTGGCAAATAATACCGTAGCAATTATCCTTTCAGGTGACATGGCACGTGAAGTCAGCAAAGAATATGGACTTGATCCAAAACGTGTGGCTGCTCTAATGGATATTTTTTCTTGTGTTGTTCAGGGTCTGATTCCTTATGGAGCTCAATTGCTATTGGCCTGCTCCATTGCCAAACTGTCGCCTGTTGAGCTGCTTGGCCATATTTATTACTGCTGGGTCTTGGCAATTTTTGCCATCCTCTCCATCCTGTTCCGTTATCCACGCCTGAAAACAGTCTGAATCAGCCTATATTGTAAACAGTTATTATATAAATGGTCTCATTGCTGTGCTCTACGAAATGCCAGCAGTGTAGAGCCTCTCACCCGTTTATAGGCGCGTGCTAATGCTGACTGGTCCGAATAGCCCAGCTGCTCAGCAATCCGGTTTAGACTTTCATTTTGTACCAGTAATAGCTCACAGCGCTTCATCGTCTGCAGGTCTACAATTTCCTTAAAGGAAGTATCCTGCTTTTTTAAGGCGCGCTGCAGACTTCGCACAGATAGATGCAACTCGTCTGCAATCCATTCCAGTAAAGGTGCCCGTTGCTGCTGTTTCATATATTCACCTACAATCCAGTGAATTTGCTGGGTAAGATCCTGCGCTGTCGATTTAGAGGCCAGCGCTTCTTCTGCCTGCCTGACCAGCAACTGTATAAGGGTAGAATCTGCCTGATATGGCCGGCTATTTAAACTTTCCCGTGCAAAGGTAATAGCATAATAAGGCTGCTGGAACTTTAGCGTACACTGAAAAAACTTCTGGTAATTAAGAAAGGAAACTTTTGGAAAATGGACAAACTCCACAGCCTGTAAAAAAAGCTGCTGTTCAGGGATGATCTGACGGGCCAAATGTACCATTGCAGCTAGAGTCAGTTCGCATAATACCGTCATCTGCTCATCAACCAAAGGCCAATAGAGGCGGATTTTATTTTTATATTCGGTAATATGCAGAGGTAATACCTGCTCACTGTCAATCACTAAACGATGAAACCGCATCACGTATTGAATTGCCTGTGCCAAGGTAGCGCTATTGGAAGCCATATAGCCTAGTACACCGAAATTTGCCGGGCTAATACAGTAGGCCATATCGAGTACCAGATTCGGAAGGAGCCACTGTTGCCGGCTTACCTCAATCAAATCAAGAAAAAACTGCATGTCTGACTGGGTATCAATCGGCAGACTTAAAATATGCTCAAGCTGTTGCTGCTGTTCAGCAGATAAGTCCAGCTGGCGCCAGTTCAGGTTTTTGCTCTGCAAGCAGGTTTTCCATAAATGGAAATAACCATTTGATATTTTGAATACTGACATGTGCAGCTTAATCCATTAACTGTCCTGCTGTCGTAAAAAGTATAAAAATTGGCAAGAACTGTCAAAACAAAAGCGATAAAGCCCGACATACTGAGCAGTATAAATGGCTATATGAAGTAAAATAATATGAATGCAGTAGTCCAGTATCAAGCCCGTCCGGTGGTACGCTCTCACCTGAATTTCAAACTGAATGAGATACCACGTTTCTGGTTTGGCGGTGATCCGTTTATTACCCGTATGTTTGATGCATTAAGTCTGACCTTTCCTGATGGTGAGCGTTATTTTATTCAGAGTGTACGCCTGTTTCGTGATCAGATTACCGACCCTGAGCTGAAGAACCGGGTGGCTGATTTTATCCGTCAGGAAGCACAGCATGGAATTGCCCATGATCAGATGAACCAGCTCATGAAAGCACAGGGTATGCCCGTAGACCAGTTTATTCAGCGTTTAACCAGAATTTTCAAATTTGAACTCGAACAGCGTTCTCCTGAATATAATATTGCCATGACTGCTGCTGCCGAGCATCTCACCGCGTTAATGGCCGAGACTTTTTTTGCATACAAATCAACTTTAAAAGATGCGCATCCCTATGTCCGTGCTCTGTTTGCCTGGCATGCTATTGAAGAAATGGAACATCGTGATGTTGCATTTGATGTCATGCATGATATCGCCAATGTGCCAGAAATGACCCGTAAATTTACTTTAGCGTGGACTACCGGCCTGATGTTTGGTTTTACTCTTTATCGTGCCAACGTCATGTTAAGGCATGACGGCTTTTCTGCCTGGCAACGCTTGCAGATGAATGTTCGGGGTTTACCCTGGTTTTTTGGCCGTCACGGTACATTAACACGTATGGGCAAACAGTACCGGGACTGGTTTAAAAAAGACTTTCATCCCAGTCAGCATCCTATTATTGCGCAATATGATGTATGGGTAAAAACACTAGAAGAAACGGGTGATCCGGTTCTGGCAGGAGAGGCTTTCTGGCAGGCAGCGCAAGACTGAAGCTATATATAGAAAATGGAAAAGCTGAGTCATCTTGGCCTTTTCATTTTTGAGTCACTATAAATAAGCGAACATTACCATTTTGCATAGTGCTGTTCTAATAAGCCATGTTCAAATAGAAGTTCTATAGTTTCATCCTCTTCAGTCCGGATTGTTCCACTTATTTTTGCCTGCCATTGGCTAAACTGGCTTCCTACCATTCGTAAGTTAATACTTTCATAACGACGCCAGCTGGTCTGGACCACCAGATTTAAACGCTGATCTAATGCCCGGATACTCCAGCTTTTGTCATCAATCGGTTCAAATAATACATCACTTAAAGCAAAAAGCTCACCATTAATCCAGAGCGAGTTTTCATTACCAAAGCTTTCATTCACCCCAGAGGCCAGATTCAATCCAATTCGCCGTTTTTTAGCATCCCAGAAACTGCATGACAGCCAGTACCAAGCAGTTTCCGGTCTTAGAAAACCACAGGTGTCATCCAGTGAAGCAAAACTGGTTTCATTAAACTGAATGGTCTGTTTCTGTTTATTAACAAAATAACCTTCTACGGCCAAGGTGGTCAGTTTCTGGGTATAAGTCCACCCATTGATTCCATTTGGACTACACAAACTCAAGGGCTGGGTACCGGCACAAAACATTCGTGCACTTAATTTAACTTCGCCATGTCTGGTTATACGGATATAACGCACCCCATTGGCATGCTGGATTTCAATTGCGAAGGGTGATTTGTAGAAATGACTCTGATTATAAAGTGGTTGCTCATCCAGATGGGTTCTATAGCCAAAAGGCTGGATTGCATTCCACTGCTGCACCTGCTCATTTGCATGATCATAAATATAGAAAAAAGCATGGCCGGCCCAGCCAATATCAACAATTGCCAGACCAATTGAATAATGTTCATGCTGAATACTACAGAATTTAAACTTTTTATATTTTAGCTTTTTACGCCAGCCTTGAAGCACATCCCCATAAGGTGTTTTGTACTCGTACTGGTCAAGGCTGATACTACTCGGCAATTGAGAAAATCGCCCATAACGCGGCTGTCCATTTGCCTGAATCAAATCCATTTTATTTCCCCTGCTCCCAAACCTAAGCTATATCAGCTTATTCAAGCTTTTAAAAATTATAATCTGCCTACTAAGATCATTTTACTCTCTATATTTCCCTTTATTTTTTTTGCTCATTTAAACAGCTTAAGGAGGCTCTTCCATAAATTTCAAAACAATATAGAAAAAACACTGTTCAAGTATTAAACAGTTGGGTTTAACAGTCAATTATGCTTTTCCAGAAAATATCCAGAACTTCTTTTACCAATTTTTTGATTAAATGGTTAGATAGGTATTTTCCCAACAATTACCAAAAAAATTACCTTCTATCAATTGTATGTAACGGCCATAAACCTGATCAATGGCAATACAGTCATCAATATCTAATACGCGGTCTGTATGCTGTTTTTTCCAATGGCTGGCAAAATACTGCTTCCCCCGCTGTTTGGCTATCATATGGTTCTGTGCTACGACCAGTACATAACGATGAAGTTCCCCAAATTCCTGCGCATCGTAACCGCCAAGGTTAATTAAATAGAGTTTCTGTTCAGAAGCCTGAGGCTGAGCTTGGGTAAAATGGATCTGATAATTCTTTTCTTCAAACGTTATACCATTGATTTTAGCCCATGCATCTATGTGCAGGCCTTTCTGTTCTCCAAACCACGACTGCTTAAGTTGGGGGTAAACTTCTTCAAGTGTATCCCCGACTGCCAGCACCACATCATGTACTTCAGTATTGGCACGTGCATGTCGTCCGCCAAGCATAACAATAAATAGACTAGGCATTGATACTCCTGTCAAAATATCTATAGATGAGCTGTATTGGCCATAATTTTATCCTGTCTTGATAAAGTCGGACCAACCAGAAAAAGATCTTATATTTTTAGCAATCAATCATTGAAATACCAAGTTATATTAATAGCCATTCTACTTATAAATATTTTTAATATTCTAAAATTGATAAAAGCATTAATTGATCTGATAAATAAAAAAAATCGTGCTGGAGTTTAATCCAGCACGAGCTATTTTAGGTGTAAGAAAAAAAAGAGAATTACATCTCAACCATTTCTACACCGTCAATACGGGCAACAGTCATCAGGTCTTTGTCACCACGTCCTGATACGGTTGCAATGATAATCTGGTCTTTTGACATGGTCGGTGCCAGCTTGGAAACGTAAGCCATGGCATGTGAGCTTTCCAGTGCAGGAATGATTCCTTCAATCTGGGTCAGATCACGAAAACCTTGCAAGGCTTCTGTATCATTGATGGGCACATAATTCACACGTTTCATGTCTTTTAGAAAACTGTGTTCCGGCCCTACTCCCGGATAATCCAGACCTGCCGAAATAGAATGGGTTTCAATAATCTGGCCCTGTGCATCTGACATCAAATAAGTACGGTTACCATGCAATACACCAACATGACCAGCATTCAATGGCGCTGAATGTTTGCCTGTCTCGATACCGTGTCCTGCGGCCTCTACACCATACATCTGGACATTTTCATCATTTAAAAACGGATAAAATAGTCCCATAGCATTAGAGCCGCCTCCTACACAGGCAACCAGTGCATCGGGTAAACGTCCGGCCTGCTCCTGAATTTGACGACGGGCTTCACGGCCAATAATCGACTGAAAGTCACGAACCAGTTGTGGATATGGATGCGGACCCGCTACTGTACCAATTACATAATAAGTAGAATCGACATTGGTAACCCAGTCACGCATGGCTTCATTCATGGCATCTTTGAGTGTCTTAGAGCCACTTTCTACCGGTACTACAGTCGCGCCCAGCAAACGCATACGGTACACGTTCATGGCCTGTCGTTTAACGTCTTCTGCGCCCATATAAACGATACATTCCATTCCCAGACGTGCTGCAATTGTAGCGGTAGCTACTCCATGCTGACCGGCGCCAGTTTCTGCAATAATCCGTCTTTTACCAGAAAGCTTAGCAAGCAGAGCCTGTCCGATCGTGTTATTCACCTTATGAGAGCCGGTATGATTCAAGTCTTCACGTTTCAGATAAATCTGCGCACCACCTAATTCTTTCGACCATCGCTCAGCATAATATAAAGGACTAGGACGACCTACATAGTAGGCAAGATCACGGTCGAATTCTGCCAGAAACTGCTCATCATTTTTCATGCGGTTATATAGATTTTCTAAATCTTCTAAAGCCGCCATCAGCGTTTCTGACACAAAACGTCCGCCATGGATACCAAAATGCCCACGGGCATCCGGGTACCGGGTGTAGTCAATCACATTATTTTGCTGATCCACGTTGGACTCCTTGCATAAATCGTTCAATGAGTTGCTGGTCTTTAATACCTTTTGCGGACTCTACGCCTCCGCTGACATCTACCGCAAATGCTCCGGTAGTCTGAATAGCTTCTTCAATATTTTCAGGCGTTAAACCGCCTGCCAGGATTAAAGGTACATCGATTTTAGGAAATTTTGACCAGTCAAACTGGTGTCCTGTACCACCTTTAAGTACAGGATGCCAGGCATCCAGTAATACAGCACTTGCACCTGCCTGCTGATAATGACTGATCTGGGCCAATATATCCAGATCAGGTTTGACCTGAATTGCTTTATACCAGCGCCGTTTAGCCTGCTTTGCAATATTCTGGCACTGTTCAGGCGTTTCATCACCATGAAACTGAAGCACATCTAATGGAATGTCATGCAGTACCTGACAGACATCACTTGCAGTAGCATTAACAAATAGTCCAACAATCTGGACATAAGCAGGTATATGTTTTATCAGATTTTTAGCCTGTATGATATTGACATATCGGGGGCTTGGTGCATAAAACACCAGCCCGATAGCATCTGCACCCGCCTCTACAGCGGCCTGAATATCAGAAGTTTGGGTAATTCCACAAATTTTAGCACGGGTACGCATACAGTTCTGGCTCTTAGACTGCCTGGTTTATAGTTCATCTATAAATATGACGGGCCGTTCATTGTAATGCAATTTTTTTGGCTTGCGTAAAGTTCATCCTGAATATTCTTGATATGGATTGTTTAATTGACAGGCAAACTTTATACTGCGCGCGATTGCAACAAGTCTAGCTTAGAGCTTTAGGGAAGTTGGTGCAAATCCAACACTGCCCCCGCAACGGTAAAATGAACCGCATATTATTTGAGTTTTAACTTACGCCACTGCATAAAGTGTGGGAAGGCGAATATGCCAATATTGCAAAGCAATATTTATATTTGAGTCCGGAGACCTGCTTGTTGCGCCTGTCAACTCAATCATTCACGGGGGGTGAATGTATGGAGCATAAAGTCATGTCTATTTTATTTCAACCTACCCGTCTGGTAGGAGCTATCGCTATTGCGATGGGGTATTCTCCTGCCATTTTTGCTGAAGATACGATTATATCGGCTCAACTTGACCCAATTGTAGTGACTGCGTCAAAAAGTGCTGAAAAAGCGAGTGAAGTTCCCGCTCGAATTACGATTATTGAACCTGAGGTTCTTGAACAGTCACCCATCGCATCTTTACCACAATTATTACAGACAGATGCTGCTATCAATATGGTACAAAGCGGAGGTTATGGCCAACTTGCAGAGATTTATCTAAGAGGTACAGAATCCGACCATATTCTTGTATTACGAGATGGAATTCGGCTAAATAATGCATCTTCAGGAAGTGCAAGTCTTGCATTTATTGATACAACAGATATTCAGCAGATTGAAGTACTAAAAGGACCAGCCTCTGTTTTATACGGTACTGATGCAATTGGTGGTGTTATTCAACTTGTATCAAAAATACCAGAAAAAAATAGTGCCTTTATAACAGGTGAAGTTGGGGAAAATAAAACTTATAAAGGAGTTATTGGTGCCGATTTATATGAGGAAGGTTTTTACGCTCAAATTCGTGGACAACGTTTAGAATCTGATGCAACTAAAGTAACTAACCAAAAAACTGATACGACTGACACTGCATCCTTTGATCAAAAAGGTTTTAGTACAAAGATTGGAGTTAAGCAGAAAGATTACGGTATTTCTGTTGACTATAGTCATAATGAAGGTTCAAGTCTTTATGATGCGTACACATTTAATGGCGCATTACTAAAACAAGACTTCGAAAATGAAATTATTAATTTACGCAGTCGTTTAAATGTAGCAGATAACTTCGAATTAAATACTCGTTTATCTCAATTTAAAGATGAAGTTAATCAAAAAGATTCTGCTGACTTTGTTCATAGTAAAACTCAAGAACTAGAATTATATAGTAAATGGAATTTTTTACCGCAACAAATACTTTTAACTGGCGTTACCCACCGCTCACTGGACGGAGATATTCTCTCCTATGGAACGCCTTATAATGAGAATGTCGACTCTACAGGATACTATCTACAACATCAATTTAATGGTAGTAAATTAAATACTCAAGTTGGTGTTCGTATAGAAGATAATGAAAAATACGGCTCGCATACTGTTGGTCAGCTTGCTGCACGTTACCAAATTCTAGATAAAACAAGTATCTATACTAATATTGGCACTGCTTTCAAATCACCAACGCTTAATGAACTCTTTAACTCATTTAATGGCAACCCAAATTTAAAACCAGAAGAAAGTACATCTTATGAAATTGGTATAGATCAAAATCTACCATTAGGTTTTAAAACAGGTTTATCTGCTTATTATACTGAAGTTGAAGACCTTATAGGTTCAGTGAACTTCGGTAAATTAACCAATATTAATAAAGCAACTTACCAAGGCGGTGAATTTTATATTGGTTGGCAGAAAGAAGATCTATTTGCAAAAGCAACTTATAGCTATGTCAAACCTGAGAACGAAGAGACTCATCAGGATTTAAATCGCCGTCCTCGTCAAGGTTTGACCCTAACAACAGGTCTGCAAAATGAAATTTACGGCATCAGTGCTTCGCTCGTTGCAAAATCAAAATCGAAAGACTGGAATAGCAACTACCACAATCCAGGATATGCAACAGTAGATGTTAATGCCTACTGGAATATGAATCCAAATATTAAACTGTTTACCAATATTCAAAATATTGGAGATGTCGATTATAAAACAGCTTATCAAGACCAAGGCTACTATTATGTAAATGGCGGCCGCCTCGCCTCAGCCGGTGTTACATTCCGTTATTAATATTTGAACTCTAAAAAATATATTTAAAACAGCGCAGTTTATGGATAATGTTCTGACCGGCATTATCCTTTTTTATTGCTTTCAGTTTAAGGAAAACTTATGGGCCACCGTTTAAGTAAAATTTATACCCGTACAGGCGACTCAGGTACTACCGGCCTTGGAGATGGCTCACGCGTCGCCAAGGATGATCTGCGTATAGACGCTTTAGGGGATGTGGATGAATTGAATGCATGTATAGGCGTCTTACGTGCACAAATTGCAGTGAGTACAATCAAAGACAAAAGCTGCTGGGATAAATCTCTGAGTTTAATTCAACACTGGCTGTTCGACTTAGGGGGTGAAGTCTGTATTCCAAATTTCAACCTGCTACAACAAGTTTCAGTGGAATTTCTTGAAAAGGAAATTGACCGGATGAATGAAGATCTACCGATGTTAAAGGACTTTATCTTACCGGCAGGCACTTTAGCCTGTAGTTATGCCCATCAGGCACGTGCTGTTTGCCGTCGTGCCGAGCGCACCCTGATGTCTGTACATAGCCGTGACCAGAATATCCAACCAACGTCCTTACAACTTCTGAACCGTTTATCGGACTGGTTGTTCGTGGCTTCACGTGCCTTGCAACGGGCTGAGGGTGGCAATGAGGTTCTGTGGCAAAAAAATATAAATGACACAATTTAGGTTTATAATATTCAGTTAAGTTCAAAACTCGTTCGAGTTGTTTCATGAAAATTATTGGCCATCGTGGTGCCCGTGGTGAAGCTCCTGAAAATACACTAGGGGGCTTCCAGTATTTACGTGATTTGGGAGTCCGTGCTGTCGAGTTTGATGTACGGCAGCTCAAGGATAACTGTCTTACTGTTATTCATGATGATAACTTTCTGAGAACTGCAGGCTTGCCTCACCCCCTGTATGAATGTGTTGAAAGTGATCTGGTACGTTATGACCACCGGCATCAGTGGGCCAACTGGCCTAAAACGGAAAACACGCCAAAATTACAGCAGGTGCTTAGTCTGGTAAATGACTTTGAGCATATTGAAGTTGAGATTAAACCGGTTACTACACTTCCAGAAGCAGAAAAACTGACACTGAGCCTAGAACAACAGCTACAGGGTCTGGAGCAACAGGTTACTATCACCAGCTTTGATGAAAAAGTCTTAAGTAGCTTGCAGCAGCAACGCAGCAGATTTAAACGCGGCCTTCTGGTAGAAGATGATATTAAAAGCAAGGCAATCGAAAAAGCCCATCATTTAGGCTGCTCGCATATTGGCTGGATGGACCAGTTGGCTACTCCTGAAATGATTCAACTGTCTCATTTAGCTCAACTGAATATTAGTGTTTGGACAGTCAACAGTATTGAGCGGGCAAAAGCCCTGCGTGATGCAGGTGTACAAGGTCTTATTACCGACATTCCCAAAACCATGCAGAGCCAGCTTTAAACCAGTCGACTAGTTTTTCTCGGCCTGAATCAGAATCTGGCCAGCCCGGTCCTGCAAATACAGCTGCTTATTATTCAGCTGGAAACGGCTGATCCGCTCTAAAGCATCAGCCAGATCAGCTTCCTGTGCCAGTGCCTGATCACAACTCTGATGTCCTGCCTTAATAGTCAAGTTCAGGGTTTTCTGGGCCGTATTAATGTCATAACGCCCAAAGACAGTATTACACCCTGTATGTCCGGTCACGGTTCTTGATACAGAGTTTAAACGGATAAAAGGTACCTGATTGAAAAATTTGGCTGGCTGGCTTTTAATTTTGACAATACGCCAATTTACATCCTGAACACCGTCACGGCTGAGCTGCTTAGATGACGCTTGAGTCACTACTTTCTGTTTTGAGACTGTGCGGGATTCTAGAGAAGTGGAAGGTTGTGATGACTGGCAGCCTGCAAGCCCAATCAAGAACATTAAACTGCCTGTAAACACGCTAAGCCTTAGATTCAAAAAGGTATATTTTTTAAACGCTTTATCAGTATATTTCTTCATATTGTACTCTGCTACTTACGCGTGAAAAACAAACATTCATTCTGTTACGGTTTAAGGTGTACAAGCGTACAATAATGCTAGTGAACAGCTGTACTCACATGTTAAGATGCGGGTCTTATGGCTATTTTTGTCAAAAAATAGCTGCGCTGTTTCGTTTTTGCCTTTGTTGCAAAGGCTTGTAGGAGCGTTACTGGAGATGAATAATCCTCCCCTAACCAAAGCCCCAATTAACTGGACCGCCAGTATTACTCTACTTGGGACTCCCATTGCTGCCGCTGTTCTGATTCCGCTTTACGCGTATCATCATGATTTTAGCTTAAGTGCATGGCTCAGCTTATTTTTCTTGTTAGCATTTAGTAGCTTAAGTATTACTGCAGGTTACCATCGGTTATGGGCGCACCGTGCCTATGAAGCCTCCCTGCCTTTAAAAATCCTCCTGATGATTGGTGGAACGTTTGCAGTACAAAATAGTATTTTATACTGGGCTTCTGGCCACCGTACCCATCATCGTCATGTTGATGATGTAGAAGAAGATCCGTATTCCATCAATAATGGTTTCTGGTATGCCCACTTGGGCTGGATGATTCGTGACTATCCGGCTGCAGCACCTAACTATAAAAATGCACCTGACCTCTTGAATGACAAACTGGTTATGTTTCAGCACAAGTACTATGTACCGCTGGTAATCGCCGTACATGTTGCAATTCTGGGCGGGATTGGCTGGGCTGTAGGTGATATCTGGGGAGTAGTTCTACTGGGTGGGTTGTTACGTCTGGTTCTAAGTCATCATGTGACTTTCTTTATTAACTCTCTTTGTCATATGTGGGGCAAACGTCCCTATACAGATGAAAATACAGCACGTGATAACTTCTGGCTGGCAATTGCTACCTGGGGTGAGGGTTATCATAACTATCACCACATTTTCCAGTACGACTATCGTAATGGTGTAAAGTGGTGGCAATACGACCCTACCAAGTGGCTCATCTGGAGCTGTTCAAAACTGGGACTTGCTAAAAATCTGCGCCGCATACCAAGCTTTAATATCAAGAAAGCTGAACTGGCAATGAAGTTTAAATATGCTGAACAAGATCTTGCTATCTACGGCCATGATGTGAATACAGATATCAGTACTGTTAAACAGCGGCTTGCTCAGGAATACGAAGCTTTTACTCATACCTTAAATGACTGGGCTAAACTCAAGGAACAGGAGCTTCATGCCAAGAAAGCTGCTGTAGCAGAAAAAATCCACCAGATGGATAACCGCCTAAAAGGTGAATTCCAGCAGGTAGAGGAGCGTCTGGCTCATCACCGTAAATCGTTAGAAGAAGTTATGCGTGGCCTGAAAAAACAGACCACCTGATTTTTAAAACTTTAAAAAAGGCTAAAACCGGAAATGGGTTTTAGCCTTTTTTCTTTTAAAGCAGTTATGTTTTTAAGGTATTTGTATCCAATTCTTATCACGCCTTAACTAGTGCTAGGCAGGAACAGTAAATTTGTTATAGTAAATCTATATTTTTATTTGTCTGGTACCTTATGCAGTTTAATCCAAGATATTCTTCCCTCGACTCCCGACTTTATCATCAGCAACAGCCTGTACCATTACGAGGTGCCAAGCCGGGTCACTTTAACTTGCATCTGGCGGAAGAATTGCAATGGACTGAAGAAGAAAAACAAAGCTGGGTTGAAATTTGCAGCGGACAAAGAACGTTTCAGGAATGTCCGCCCTTAGCCATGGTCTATGCAGGACATCAGTTTGGGCAGTGGGCCGGACAACTTGGAGATGGCCGCGGCCTGCTGATTGCACAGGTACTTGACCGACAAGGCCAGACGATTGATCTTCATCTTAAGGGTGCAGGACCTACCCCCTATTCACGCATGGGTGACGGCCGGGCGGTATTGCGTTCGGTAATCCGCGAATATCTGGCTGGTCATGCACTTAATGCCTTGGGTGTGCCGTCTAGCAATGCCCTAGGTTTCACCAGTTCCACCCAGAATATACAGCGCGAGACATTGGAACCAGGTGCCATGCTACTGCGAACTGCTGATAGCCATATCCGCTTCGGACATTTTGAGTGGATTAACCAGTATGCTCCAGAGTTACTTAGAGATTTCACATATAAATGTATCGAGTGGCATTATCCGGATTGTCTGAAAACACAATTACCTGTACTGGCGTTTGCTGAAGAAGTGATTAAAAGAACTGCCAGCATGATCGCCAAGTGGCAACTGGTTGGTTTTGCCCACGGCGTGATGAATACGGATAATCTTAATATTACTGGCTCAACTCTTGATTTTGGTCCTTATGGCTTTATGGAGCGTTTCCGCCCGGGTTGGATCAATAACCACTCGGATTATCAGGGGCGCTATAGTTACCAGAACCAGCCAAGTATTGCCCACTGGAACTTATGGATCTGGTTAAATAACCTTATTCCTTTGGCTGAAGAAACCGACAAGGAACAATTCAAGGAAGAACTTGCCAAATGTCTGGAACAGTTTGAACCGACCTTTTTGGAACAGTATCAATTTGGTTTATGTCAGAAAATGGGCTTACCCGAATTCCATAAAGAGAGTATGGAATGTGGTATGGCCTTCTTAAGAATTCTGCAAAGTGAACAGTTGGACTACACTCACAGTTTTATCCGCTTACAGCAAAAGGAATATAAGGCTCTTCGTGATGACTGCCTCGATATCCGGCAGTTTGATACCTTCTTGACCCTATATCAGCAAATCCGTGAGCATCAAGATACAGATAAGCTGGATCAGGCCATGCAACAGGTTAATCCTCGCTATATTCTGCGTAATCACATGGCACAAAAAGCGATTGAACTGGCAGAACAGGATGACTTTTCTGAAGTAGATCGTTTATTCACCTTACTCAGTCAGCCGTTTGTTTTTCAGCCAGAAACCGAGAAATCAGAAGACCTGGCGCCTCTACCAAGTGATATACCCGAAATTATGGTTAGCTGCTCTTCATAGCTGAAACTGTAGATGTGTGGATAAGATACATTTTATCCACACCTCTAATCCGGTTAGAGCCAACTAATTAGAAAAAATACAGGAAATTATAAGTATTTGTTCAGCAACTATTTCTCTAAAAACAATTTATCTAATGGGTTTTATAAGAAATAGAGTATTTGTCGTATAAAGACAAGAGAATAATATATGGCTAGCAGACTTATCATATTCTGCACCGCACTGATCATCAGACAACTTCTTAGCCTCAGCATCCACAGCCTCTAACCAGAGCTAATCAATAAAAAAGCGGATCATATGCTCTCCGCTTTTGAGTGAGAAAATTAAAGCTGTGCTATTTATTCATCTGGATATTCAAAACGATAGCCTACCCCGTAAACTGCCTGAATCCACTCATGGCGGTTACCAGTATTAGCTGCATCAGTGATTTTACGGCGCAGATTTTTAATGTGGCTATCAATCACACGGTCGGCTACATCAAAACTGTCAGGATTAATATGATCTAACAGCTGGGCACGTGAATATACCTGTCCCACGTGTTCTAAAAACAGCTCTAACAGGCGGAACTCTGTGGGTGTCAGATTCAAGGATTTCTGCTGATACCAGATACGCTGTTGCGCCTTATCGATTCTGAAAAGACTATTTTGTTCAGGTTCAGCCTTGCAGTCCAGACGGCGCAGTACCGCCTGTACACGTGCTACCAGCTCTTTAGGACTAAACGGTTTACAAATGTAATCATCAGCACCCATATTTAAGCCAAGTACACGATCAATTTCTTCAGTCCGGGCAGTGACCATAATAATAGGAATATCTGACTGTTCACGTACTTTTCGGCAAATAGTCAACCCATCCATACGCGGTACCATTAGATCCAGAATCATGAGACTTGGTTTGCGCTGAAGGAAATGGTCATAGGCTTCTTGCCCATCATGAAAGACGCTCACTTCAAAACCGCCAGCCTCAAGATAATCGCGTACCAGTCCAGCAAGTTCAACTTCATCTTCTACCAGCATGACATGCTTCATGAGTGTGCTTCCTTATATAGTGGTTAATTTGGGAAAAGTCAGCTTGCAACGCAAACCGCCGAGTGGTGAATGATGGAATGTTAATTCTCCGCCCATGGTTTGGGCAATTTTACAGGACAGGGCCAGACCTAATCCGGTTCCGCCGGTACTGCGCGTACGCGAATCATCTACTCGGTAAAAGCGCTCACCCAGACGTGACAGCTGCTCATCGCTGAGCCCAAACGGGCTGTCATCCACATACAGACTCCAATGCGTATCAGACTGTTCAGTATGAATACGGATTTCTCCACCACTTTCTGTATAGCGAATACTGTTTCCAAGCAAGTTGACCACAATTTGTTTGAATCGGTCTACATCCAATTGTAATTCAGCCCCTGTTCCCTCTGAGTGTACTGAGAGTCCTGCCTGTTCAAAGTTCGGCCGGAAGTTTTCAATTTCCTGCTGTACCACAGACCACGGATCAACATTAGAGAAATAGCACTTGAGCTGCTGGGCCTCGGCCTGGGCCAGATCCGCCAGATCTTTAGTAAGTTTTTTCAGACTGCTGACCTGACGCATCATGGCAGCAAGATGCTCAGGGGTAGCTTTTCGGATGCCATCCTGCATGGCTTCAATCTGGGCCTGTAGTACCGCTAACGGTGTTTTTAACTCATGTGAAGTATCTGCAACCCATTGCCGGCGTGACTGCTCATGCTGGTCAAGAATAATTGCTAACTGGTTAATCTCATTGGCCAGATCACCTAACTCATCATTACGGCGAATTTTGACCTGATGCAGATAATTACCTCGAGTTAATTCCTGTGTGGCACGCAGCAGGCGCTGAATCGGTTTTTTAAAATAGGTTGCCATTAATATAGCAGCAATCAAACTGGCCAAAATGGTTAATGCATATACTAAAAGCAGGTAACGCTTCTGGTTACTGAAGAAATTAATACTTAAAGCATCATCCTGATCCAGTACAGGTTTTAAGCCCAGATAGCCGACTACCTGATTACCTACCACTATAGGACGATAAGATACTTCCTGATCAGAAGGCTCACCGACTACAAACTGCCGCTGGGCATCATACAGTGATAACCGCGAACTTAGCCCCAGACGGTCTGGCATAAAAATGAACCGTTTTTTACCAGCTTGAGCTTCTACGCTTTGAAGCGTAGAGGGATTGGTTTTCTTTTCCGGATTATGGGTCATGCTCTGGTTAGCACTTAACGGAAAACGCAATCCTTCAAAAGGCTGATATTCGGAAGGTAAATTTTCTTCAATAAACCGCAGTTCTTCAGTATCCACCATTTTTTGCCGTAACTGTTCATTGGCCGGAAACTGGGGAGCGACATTCATCATGGAATGTTCTTGAAAATAACGCTGCTGCAAGGCAATATCGTATTGACGGCGCAGCCACCACCGCGAAAGACGGTCATAATCGTCTGGTGCAGCCTCACCTTCAATCTGTAAAATCTGCGCCTGAATAGCATTACCCCAGTCCTGATATAAACCGTATACACCAGCCAGATTACTGATCAGAAGATCCAGCTTCTGCATTTCTACATCTGCCACATACTTGGCAAAGTTTTTCTGCATGGTCCAATGTAATACCCCCAAGCTGAGCGTCGTAATGAATAACGTCGTAAACAGCACGGTCAGAAACAGGCGTAAGGCAATAGGAACTCGGCGGATCTTCAAAACAATTTCTCAATTTATTCTTCTGATTCATCATTGTAACCAAGCTCTGGCAAAAATACTCTTCATTGTTTCTACATCTTTATTATTTAATCTTAAGCTATTGGTAAATATAGTTGGCTCAGGAGTAATAATAATGAAATCTTTAATCAAGGCCGGATTATTGGGTACAGCGTTGACTGCTGTTATGGGTCTGACTGCCTGTCAATCCTCTACAGCTCCACAAGATAAACCACATCACCCAATGATGCACAAAGATGGTGATAGAGGTCATCATATGAAACGCCATCATCGGAATATGACACCGGAACAGCGTGCAGAGTGGGATAAGCGCCGTACTGAACGGCAGATGCATTATCAGCAGCTCCAGCAGGCCTGCGCAGGTAAGCCTGCCGGACAAACCGTTCAGCTCAAGATGGCCGACAAAACCATTGAAGGCACCTGTGAAATGCGCTTTAAGCCTAAACGGACAGCAACAGTGGCGCCCCAGCCTTCAACTGCTCAGCCATTAACACCGCAGCCTGCTGCTAAACCGGTAGCATGAAAGTAAAACTATTAAAGACACCTTCGGGTGTCTTTTTTATTTAATTCCTTGCTCATACCATACATATTCCCTTACGATTTTGACTATTTGTGTCAGCTTAAAATAATAAAAACTGTTTACACTCAAACAGGTTAGATTTTTCAAGAGCCTTTTCTTTGACTTTACAGTCACCAACAATACCCCTTCGACGCTTGTGTGGTAGTGCAACTTATTGCACGATGTAAGCATACAAATATATGTGTCGCTGCTGGCACGTAAATCGTTTATTAGGATTATAAATCTGGTTTAACCAGTATTGAGGAACCCGATATGCCACAATACCAAGCGCCCTTACGTGATATGCAATTTGTTCTGCATGAACTGTTAAATGCCGAAGAACATTATGCAAAATTACCGGCTTTTCAGGAAAATGTAAGCCGTGATTTAGTAGATCAGTATCTTGAAGCGGCTGCAGACTTTTGTGAAAACGAACTCTCTCCGTTAAACCAGATTGGTGACCGTGAAGGCTGTAGCTGGAATGATGGTGTAGTAACTACACCAACCGGCTTTAAAGAAGCTTATCAAAAATATATCGAACTCGGCTTCCCATCTCTTTCTGCTGAAGAGCAATACGGCGGTCAGGGCCTGCCAAACTCGCTGGGCATTGCTATTTCTGAAATGGTAGGTAGTTCTAACTGGGCTTGGGGCATGTACCCGGGTCTGTCTCATGGTGCAGTGCGTACTCTTGAGCATCACGGTTCTGATGAACAAAAAGAGACCTATCTGCCGAAACTGGTATCAGGTGAATGGACGGGCACCATGTGCCTGACCGAGTCACATGCAGGTTCTGATCTGGGTATTATTCGTACCAAAGCTGAACCAAATGCTGATGGCAGCTATGCAATCTCTGGCGAAAAAATCTTTATTTCTGCCGGCGAACACGACATGGCAGAAAATATTATTCATATTGTTCTTGCCCGCTTGCCTGGCGCGCCTAAAGGTACCAAAGGTATTTCCCTGTTTATTGTGCCAAAATTCAATGTAAATGCTGATGGTTCAGTTGGCGAGCGTAATGCCGTGCGTTGTGGTTCAATTGAACATAAAATGGGAATTCATGGTAATGCCACCTGCGTTATCAATTTTGATCGCGCAACCGGTTACCTGATCGGTCCTGAAAACCGCGGCCTGAACTGTATGTTCACATTCATGAACACGGCACGTATTGGCACGGCAGTACAAGGTCTGGCTGCATCTGAGTCAGCGTTCCAAGGGTCTATTGTATATGCAAAAGACCGTCTGGCGATGCGTTCGCTTTCTGGCCCTAAAGCCCCAGAAAAAGAAGCTGATCCAATTATTGTTCACCCGGCAGTACGTAACATGCTGATGACTCAGAAAGCATTTGCCGAAGGTGGCCGTGCACTGGTTTATCTGCTGGCCCAGCATGCTGATGTTGTTGAAAAAGGCGCAACTGAAGAAGAGCGTAAATTCTCTGACAATATCCTGTCACTTCTTACCCCAATCGCCAAGGCATTCCTGACTGAAACCGGTCTGGAAGCTGCAAATAAAGGTATTCAGGTGTATGGCGGTCATGGTTTCATTTCTGAACATGGTATGGAACAGATTGTACGTGATACCCGTATTGCCTGCCTGTACGAAGGAACTACTGAAATCCAGGCTCTTGACCTGCTAGGCCGTAAAGTGCTGGGCACTCAAGGCGCCATGCTGAAAGATTTCACCAAGATCATTCATAAATTTGCCGAAGCCAACAAAGACAATGCAGAACTTGCCGAGTTCATCGAGCCACTTGCCAAACTTAATAAAGAGTGGGGTGAGCTGACTATGCAAATTGGTATGAAAGCAATGCAAAATCCGGATGAAGTAGGTGCAGCAGCAGTTGACTACATGTACTTCTCGGGCTATGTAACACTGGCTTACCTATGGGCACGTATGGCGCTTCTGGCTCAGCAGCAGCTGGCAGCTGGCAGTACAGAAGTTGATTTCTACAATGCCAAAATTACCACTGCACGGTTCTACTTCAAGAAAATCCTGCCACGTGTACGCTCACATGTTGACGTAATCGCAGGCGGCCTTGATTCACTCATGGCACTTGATGCTGAACATTTCGTCTTCTAACAAAACGTTGTTATAGCAAGTTTTCATGGGAAAGGACTGCACAGCATTATTCTGGACAGTCCTTTTCTTTTATCAAATACTCAAAATCTGGTACGTAATCGGTTAAGGTATAACGGTACTTTACTTAACTTGATTAAAATCTACTGATTCGAACAATAAACAGGTGAACTATGCCAATTTATAATGCACCTCTTGCAGATATGCGCTTTATTCTGAATGATGTCTTTCAGGCAGAACAATTCTGGCAAGCCAATGAAAACCTAAACCATGTAGATGCAGCAACTGCTGAAGCAATTCTTGAAGAAATGGCCAAGTTTGCACAGAACGTGACTCTGCCATTAAACCGCAGTGGTGATGAAGAAGGTGCACAATATAATAATGGTGCAGTCACTACTCCTGCGGGCTATAAGGAAGCTTTTCGCCAATATGCAGAAGGTGGCTGGATTGGCTTGGGCGCCGATGAAGAATGGGGCGGTCAGGCAATGCCAAAAATGCTGACTGTATTGGCAGATGAAATGTTGTTTGCGACCAATCCGGCATTCATGCTCTATCCCCTGCTTTCTGTAGGTGCAGGTATGGCACTTAACAGTTATGCTTCGCAGGAACAAAAAGAAACCTATCTGCCAAAAATCTATTCAGGTGAATGGTCAGGGACCATGTGTCTGACTGAGCCGCATGCAGGCACTGATTTGGGTATTATTAAAACCAAAGCAGAACGAAATGAAGATGGCAGTTACAGTATTACCGGTACCAAAATTTTCATTACCGGTGGTGACCATGACCTGAGTGATAATATTATTCATCTGGTATTGGCAAAAACTCCGGATGCCCCTGCTGGTTCACGCGGTATTTCGCTCTTTATTGTTCCGAAATTCCTGGTCAATGAAGATGGCAGTCTAGGTGAACGTAACCCTGTCGGACCAGGCTCTATTGAACATAAGATGGGTATTAAAGCCTCCGCTACCTGTGTAATGAATTTTGATGGCGCTAAAGGTTTTATTGTTGGTAAAGAGAATGAAGGCTTGGCAGCCATGTTCGTTATGATGAACTATGAACGTCTGTCAATGGGCATTCAAGGTATTGGAGCTTCCGAGTTCGCCTATCAGAATGCAGCCCAGTATGCTACTGACCGTATTCAAGGTCGTAGCGCCTCAGGTATAAAATCACCAAACAAGGTTGCCGACAGTATTCTGGTTCATGGTGATGTACGCCGTATGCTGCTTAATGTTCGTGCTAACAATGAAGCATCACGTGCATTTGCGGTGTATGTAGGTCAGCAACTGGACATTACCAAGTTCTCTACTGACCCGGAAGCTGTGAAAAAAGCCAATGATCGCGTGGCCCTGCTCACTCCAATTGCTAAAGCATATTTAACGGATACGGCATTCCAGGCAACTCTGGATGCACAAATGGTTTTCGGCGGGCACGGTTATATTCGCGAATGGGGTATGGAACAATGTGTTCGTGATCTGCGTATTGCCCAGATCTATGAAGGCACCAATGGTGTACAGTCACAAGATCTGATTGGCCGTAAGCTGATAAAAAATAATGGTGCTTTCCTGGAAGAGTACATTGCAGAGATCCGTGATTTTGCCAACAATATGGATACTCATCTCAACTTCATTAAAGATGCAACACTAGACGCGGCAACTGATATTGAAGCGGTAAGTCGTTTTATCATTGAACAGGCATCAGAAAAACCGGATTTCTCTAACTCTGTTGCAGTTGACTTCCTGCATGCAGTTGGCCTGCTCAGCTTCAGTTATATGTTTGCACGTATTGCAGCGGCAGCAAAATATAAATCTGGTGAGTTTTACCAGAACAAACTGACCTTGGCACATTACTTTGTACAGCGCATTTTACCTGAACTGTCTATGCGTATTGCCAAGATTAATGCTGGCTCTGACCTGGTGATGGAATTTAGTGAAGAGTTCTTTACATCACAATCCTGATTCAATATCTAAAAAAACGCCTGTAAATTCAGGCGTTTTTTTATGACTGATATTTCAATTCAGCAGCATATTTGAGTCTAAAAATATCTTAATGCTGGTTATCATGTGTAATAAAGAAATACTCGCGATAATATTTCAATTCACGGATTGAGTCACGAATGTCATCCATTGCCAGATGTGATGCCTGCTTTTTAAGGCCACTCATAATTTCTGGCCGCCAGCGTTTCGCCAGTTCCTTGACTGAAGAAACATCCAGATTACGGTAATGAAAGAATTGTTCCAGTTCTGGCATTAACCGGTGCAGAAAACGGCGATCCTGACAGATCGAGTTACCACACATTGGTGAAGTTTTCGGGTTAACCCATTTTTTTAGAAAATCTATTGTCTGCTGTTCTGCTTCAAGAGCAGTTAAAGTACTACGACGTACACGCTGAATCAGACCCGATTGTCCATGCTGGCGAGTATTCCACTCATCCATTGCATTTAAGACCTGATCAGACTGGTGAATAGCCAGTACCGGACCTTCAGCCAGAATATTTAAATGATCATCTGTAATAATTGTTGCAATTTCAATAATCTGATCGTTATCGGTATCTAAACCGGTCATTTCCAGGTCAATCCAAATTAACCGTGTATCTGGGGTACTACTCATGAAAGACCATCTTAATGTACTTGGAAAGCAATAATAGTAGCAAATTTCTTGTATCTTGGCTGTAACTTCAACCCCGCTTCATGCTATTTTTGCCATCCTTAACAGGTGGTTTTTCTCAGGATATGAATGGCATTAATTCGTAAACGTCGCTTGACTGAACAACAGCAACGCCGGATTCAGAAACAGCAAAAAACACGTCAGGAAGAAATCGATACTTCAAATGACCTTGAAGGTCTGGTGGTACAGCATTATGGCCGCCAGCTTGAAGTGGAAGCCTTGTCTGTTCCTGTTGAACATCCGCCACAACCTGTGACCCAGCCAGGTGAACCGGAGCCGTTCTGGAAACCGGTGGAACTGGGCAGTATCTGGCGCTGCCATACCCGTACCAATCTAGAATTACTGGTTACAGGAGACCGGGTCAAATGGCAAGCCGACCCCAATACCGGTTTAGGTATTATCACAGCGATTCATCCGCGGTCTTCCTTACTCACCCGTCCGGATCGCTATCATAAGGTCAAACCGGTTGCAGCTAATATTTCTCTAATCGTAGTCGTTTTTGCTGTCTTGCCAGAACCAGCCCCGATGCTAATTGACCGCTATTTAGTTGCATGTGCAGATGCCGAGATACCTGCGCTTCTAGTACTCAACAAAACTGATCTGCTCAGTCAGAATGATCCTATTTTACAGCTAGTGTCCGAATATGAAGCACTGGGTTATGAAGTCATGCAAACACAGTCTAAAGGTGATCTGTCTGCTTTGGCACAACGCCTGGATGGTGAAACTGTCGCATTTGTAGGCCAGTCTGGTGTAGGAAAGAGTTCCCTGATCAATGCAATTGTTCCTGATGCCTCTCAGAAAACCAATATAATTTCCGAGAATTCTGCTTTAGGTCAGCACACGACTACTTCTACGCGTTTAATCCGTTTTGGAACTAGCGGCGCATTGATTGATTCGCCTGGAATTCGTGAATTTGGCCTGTGGCATCTGGATGCAGATAAGGTTCAGCGCGGTTTTCCTGAAATTGAAAATCTGTTGGGGCACTGTCAGTTCCGTAACTGTACTCACACACATGAAAAACATTGTGCGCTTAGAGAGGCGGCGAAGAATGGAGAAATTCTGCCCCGTCGTCTGGAAAGCTATTTACGCTTGCAGGATGAGATTGCTGAAGCTCAGCAAAAAAATTAGTTTTATTACGGTTTTCTAAAGCCCATCCCTTGAAGGGATGATTTTGATCACCATATATATACGATATACTCTAGATCAGTTTTGATTTGAATTAGGTGACTTGTGGAACGTTGGCTTGAATTTATGGGGAATCACCCCTTTTTGTTTGGTACGTTAGGGGTTTTGCTGGTGTTGTTTTTCATTTTTGAAGGACAGCGAAATGGCCGCAAAATTTCACCGCAGTCACTTGGAATTCTGGTCAAGGCAAAAAATGCCATGCTGATCGATCTGCGTGATGCTAAAGATTTTCGTGAAGGCCATATTAGTGGTAGTCGAAATATCCCTTATAGCCAGATCGCCAATCATGTTGATGAATTAAAAGCGACAGAACGTCCTTTAGTTTTTATCTGCAATCTGGGTCAGGTTGCAGGTAGTGCGCTACAGAAAGTTGGACATAATGACAGTTACCGTCTCGACGGTGGCATTAGCAACTGGAAAGCCCAAGGTTTACCCTTGGTAAAAGGTAATAAAACCACCAAAGCTTAAGGAGATATTTTATGGCTGCTGAAGTAACAATTTACTCAACCACCTTCTGCCCGTACTGTGTACGTGCTAAACAGCTTCTTGAGCGTAAAGGTGTAGCATACAAAGAAATTAACTTATCAAATGAAGCACCTGAAGTACGTGTGGAGTTGATGCAGCGCACTAATCATCGTACTGTTCCACAAATTTTTATTAAAGATCAGTTTATCGGTGGTTTTGATCAGCTCTATGCTCTTGAGCGCGAAGGTAAACTCGATAGTCTTTTAGCTTAACCCGTTTCCATATCAAGGATATAAAGAATGAGTGAAGAACAACAAACTCAACCACAACTTGCCTTAGAGCGTATTTATACTAAGGATATTTCTTTTGAAGTACCAGGGGCACAAGTATTTACTAAAGAATGGCAGCCTGAACTGAATATCAATTTATCCTCTTCCGCAGAGAAAATTGATCCGACTCATTTTGAGGTTTCACTCAAAGTAGTAGTTCAAGCGAACAATGCCGGCGATACTGCGTTTATTGTCGATGTAACCCAGTCAGGCATTTTTTTGGTAGATAATGTTGAGGAAGAGCGTCTTCCTTACATTCTGGGTGCTTATTGCCCGAATATCCTATTTCCGTTCCTGCGTGAAGCTGTAAATGATATGGTTACTAAAGGTAGCTTCCCGCAATTGCTTTTAACTCCAATCAACTTTGATGCCGAGTTTGAAGCTAATATGCAACGGGCTGCCGATGCTGAAGGTCAGGCTTAATTACCAGCCTGTAAAAAAAAGACCGCAATCTGCGGTCTTTTTTATTAACTGTTTTTTATACATCAGGATACAGCGGCATTTTGATGCAGTGCATCAGCGACAGCCTCAACCAGCTGCTGGGCAATTTCCTGCTTAGACGCCTTTTCCAGCTCACGTTTTTGCAGATGATACTGCTCGGCAAAAAATACAATCATGGCATTTTCATCGGAAGCAAAACCGATGTCATTCCGTGATACATCATTACAAGCGATCATATCCAGCTTTTTCGCAATCAGCTTCCCAGCTGCATACTCTTCTACATTACGGGTTTCTGCTGCAAAACCGACCATAAATGGGCGCTTTTGCTGCTGGGCAATAGTTGCCACAATATCGGGATTCTTAATCAGGGAAACATTCAGCTCATCGCCGGCTTTCTTGATTTTATGCTCAGCAACTTCTGCTACACGATAATCGGCAACAGCTGCGGTGGCGATAAAAATATCACAGCCTTCTTCCAGCATCTGCATACTGTGTTCTAACATCTGAACTGCTGAAGATACATTAATGCGTCTTACCCCATTAGGCGTATCCAGACTTACCGGGCCAGCAATTAAGGTAACTCTAGCTCCTGCTGCATAGCAGGCCGCGGCCAGAGCAAAACCCATCTTTCCGGTACTATGGTTAGAAATATAGCGTACCGGGTCAATCGCTTCGCGGGTCGGACCTGCTGTAATGACCACATGTTTGCTGGCCAGAAGACCAAATTTTTCAGCAATGGCACGCTGGGCTTTATGAAAATAGTCTTTAACCTGACGGGCCAGATCTTCTGGTTCCGGCATGCGACCAAGTCCGACATCACCACAAGCCTGAGCACCTGCTTCTGGCATAACCACATGAACACCATCTTCAACCAGTGTCGCCAGATTTCGTTGTGTAGCTTTTGCTGCCCACATTTGCTGGTTCATTGCTGGCGCTACCCAGACTGGAGCTTTAGTCGCCAGATATAAGGTACTCAGCAAATCATCGGCAAGACCGGCAGCGAATTTTGCCAGTGTATCGCAGCTGGCGGGTGCAACCAGAACCAGATCTGCCCAGCGTGCCAGTTCAATATGCCCCATTCCTGCTTCAGCTTCAGGGTCTAAAAGTTCAGTATATACCGGATTACCTGAGAGGGCCTGGAAAGTCAGCGGTGTGATAAAAGCCTGGGCACCATGCGTCATCACTACTCTGACATTAAAACCATAGTCTTTTAGCCGGCGGACCAGAATAGCAGATTTATAGGCGGCGATTCCGCCCGTGACAGCGACAATAATATTTTTATTTGAAATTACACTTAAATCAAAGCTCACGAACAGTAATCCTCTGTTGCAGTGCCGCTCACAATAGCATTAAATATCTGCTGACCCAAGCCTCTCGGCTGGAAATATAAAAACGAAAATAAACAAGAAAAGTGAACTATTATGCAAAATTCAATCAAGCATTGGCCGGAACAGGAACGGCCCAGAGAGCGGCTATTACAGCAAGGAGCACAAAGCCTTTCCGATGCAGAACTTCTGGCCATTTTCCTGCGTTCCGGTTCTAGACAGCATTCAGCAGTGGAGCTGGCACGACAGATGATTCAGCATTTTGGTGGCCTGAGTCCGGTATTTGATGCCGAACTAAGTGACCTAAGCCAGTTCCATGGCATGGGACCTAGTAAATATTCACAACTCATGGCAGTTAAAGAGTTAGGACGGCGTTACCTCCAGCAATATTTCCACCAGCCCCAGCTCGAGCTTAACTCTTCAGCTCAGGTGTTAGACTATTTACGTTACGAACTGCTGGGAGAACGGCAGGAAGTTTTTGCAGTGCTCTGTCTGGATAATGACCTGCGCAAGCTCAGTTTCAAGAAATTATTTTTTGGTTCACTGAATCATTGTGCCGTATCTATCAACCAGATTTTGCGCTATGCCTTAAAACAGCATGCTTGTCATCTGGTTATTGCACATAACCATCCTTTTGGACAGCCACAACCTTCACCGGCTGATCTGGAACTTACACGGCAATTATCTCAGGCCTGTAAGTTAGTAGAAATTGTCCTGCTTGATCATTTTATTATCTCTCCAGAATGCAGTTTTTCCTTTGCTGAGCAGGGCTTATTCAATACTTCAGAACAGGTCGAGAATAAGGTTGACAAAGCTGGTTGAAGCCGTAAAGATCAGCTTAAACCCAGTGACGTTTTAGCAGATATGATTGTCCGCGAGCAACCCGATGTTTTAAAGTTATTATTTTCTTGGCGCGGTACAATTCTACCTAAAATTCTGCCGCCGCTTGGGATTGTTATGCTCATCTCAGCCATTGTAGGCGGAATTGAATATATTGATCTGTATCGCTTTCCGGAAGTTCCTTTAGCCGGTTTTACTTTAATTGGAGTAGTACTTTCGATCTTTCTGGGTTTCAAAAATACCGCCTGTTATGACCGTTGGTGGGAAGCCCGGCGTCTCTGGGGTATTCTGATTGCCAATGCCCGCCATTTTGACCGTGACTGCCGTGTACTGCCACAGGCACGTCGTGAACGTATTATTCAGCACGTCATTGTATTTGCCAATGTATTACGTGACCGTTTGCGTCATCAGACTGCTAATCCTACTGAACTTTTGCAGACCAGCGGTATGTCACAACAGGCACTGACCCAGCTTTATCAGCACCATAATGCGCCGCAGTATACTTTGAGCCTGATTCAGTGGGAACTGTTGCTGGCTTTAAAAGAAGGCGAAATTTCCGACATCATCTATACACAGATGAATCAAAATGTAGCAGCACTGAGTGAGGTCCAGACTGGTTGCGACCGGATTGCCAATACGCCTCTTCCGTTTGCCTATTCGGTTTTGCTTAACCGTACTGTTTATTGTTTCTGTTTCTTGCTGCCTTTTAGTCTGGGCCAGACTTTAGGTTTGCTTACCCCATTTCTGGTCGGGCTGCTGGCCTATACATTCCTGGGGCTTGACGCACTGAGTACAGAACTTGAAGAACCGTTTGGCACCCAAAGTAATGACTTACCGCTAGACTCAATGGTACGACTGATTGAAATTGAACTGCTCGGCACTTTAGGTAAGCCTACGCCTCCCCCAATTCAGGCACAGGACGATAATCTTCTTTAAACAGGTTTATAGCGAAAAACTTTCCCAAATCCCAATCTGGTCTGGGCGGAGTGAAGGTACATTGCCCAGTTTGAGCCAAGGCATGTTTTCACCATGATAATCACTACCAATTGAAACTTTCAGTGCATACTGCTGAATCAGCCGGTCAATCATCTGGCGAGTAGAAGTCGGGTCACTGGCCGGTGGCAATTCGATGGCATCCCCGCCAGACTCTGCAAATAACTCGACCAGATAACGGATATTGGTGGCCGACAAGGTATAACGAGTTGGATGAGCCAAAACTGCAAAACCACGACTGGCATGTATAACTTGAATGGTTTCGGCCAGCCCTAGACCTTCAAAATTTACAAAAGCTTTTTTCCCCTCTTTTAAATAACGGTCAAAAGCCTGCTGTGGCCGGGATACAATCTGTTGCTGTACCAGCGCTTTGGCAATATGTGTTCGGGTAATCCGGTCAGGTTCACCTTCAACCAGCGCCAGAACCTGCTCATAAATATCTACCTGAATAATATCGGTGAGCAGATGACAAATGTGTCTGGCACGTGCTGCACGTATACGTTTTTGCTGCTCAAGCATTTGCAATAATGGGGCCGGATTTTGCATGCCCAGCGCGACCACATGTACACCATAACTCTTTTTGGTGGCAGGGCGTGACCACTGGCTTGAAATCTCTACACCAGGAATAATCCTGAGTGAGTAAGGAGCCTCAAGTGTCATGCTACAGGCTTTAGCCCGCTGGATGCCGTCCATATTGTCATGATCTGTAAGGGCCAAGGTATGAACACCTGCTGCAACAGCAGCATGCACCAGCGCCTCTGGAGACAAAGTTCCATCAGAAATATTGCTGTGTGTATGTAAATCTATGCCGTGCATCTCTTATACTATGCTATTTATTTAAACAGAACTGATACTCTAACATGAAAGCGCTTCTGGACTTTGTTCCACTGATTATTTTCTTTTATCTGTACAAGACGGTTGAACCAGATGATACCCAACATCCACTTTTACAACTGATCGGCTCTGCGGGCGGTGTAGATAACAATAATATTCTGGTGGCGACCACAGGACTCATCATTTCCATGTTGGTGGTGTATGGTGCTTTATTTGTCATGCAAAAATTCCGTCTGGATAAACAGCAGTGGATTGTGCTGTTTATGACCGTAATTTTTGGTGGTATCACTTTAATGCTTAGCGATGATTTTTATATCCGTCTGAAGGCAGCTATTTTGAATCTGGTCTTTGCCGGAGCTTTCCTTTTGTCGCCATTTTTCGGTAAAGAACGTAAACCCCTGATCCAGCGTTTATTTGGTCCTATTTTCAACCTGACCGAAAAAGGCTGGAAGAATCTGAACTTTGCTTGGGCTGCCATGTTTGTAGTCATGGCCTGCCTGCATATTTTCTTTGCCTTTATCTGGATGAATGGAAAATATTGGGGAGAATTTACGGCATTTGGTGACATGATTGTTATGTTTTCCTTTATCATTATTCAGTTCATAGTCTTACGTAAACACTTTAAGTCGCCCGAAGCTTAAGGTGTGTCATACAGGTCAAAAATTTCATGCCTTTATTTGTATTAAGCTGTACCGATCACGAGGGTACAGTTGAAAAACGTCTCGCCACACGTCCTCAACACATTGAACGGTTACAAAAGCTAAATGACGAAGGCCGCCTGATCGTAGCAGGTGCGATGCCTAAAGACCCTGCTGATCCTCAGGCAGGTTTTTATGGCAGTACTATGATTGTTGAGTTTGATAGCCGTGAAGCACTGGATGTCTGGCTTAAAGAAGAGCCTTTTCTAAAAGCTGGTGTTTATGCGCATATCGATATTAAGCCTTTCAATAAAGCCTTTCCTCAAGGATAAATTCATGCGTGTTGTAGTCCAAAGCTGTCTGGGCATTCTATTTTTTTGTTCTACCGCCTGGGCTGTTGAAGCAGTCAGTGAACCTGTAGCAGCTGCACCTGTAACAGCCCCACTAAATGCTAATACGGCTAACCGACCAGCCGCTATGGCTGTCGCTGCAACAGTTGCCCCTACAGGCCAACCTCAGGAAGTCCGGCCTTTAACAGCTGAACAACTCGCCAAAAATAAGGCCTTGCAAGATGCCAAGATTAAAACACTGATCAAAGATCAAGGTATACGCCTGCAACAACTGGAAAAAGCCAATCTGGACGCGCTGGCACAAAATCAGGAACTGCAATTAAAAAATGATAGCCTTGCTGTACAGGTTCAGGTTTTACAGAGTGAACGTAGTGCCCAGATGTTTCTCTACGGCGCAGCAACTTTAGCTGTAGGCGTATTGATGGGTTTTCTTATTGCAAGTTATGTATACACCAAGCGCCGGCGTCAGTGGTAATTTCCACTTTTTCTCTGCATAAATAAAGGGTTTTATGGTTTGTCCTATCCGATTCAAACAGCTGCTTTAGACTGGCAACTTATCGATAATATTGAGGTACCGGTATCCCGACAGTTTGGAGATGTCTATTTCTCTAAAGATAACGGTCTGCTGGAAACACGCCATGTTTTTTTAAATGGCAATGACTTGACTGAACGCCTCGCTACCTTAAGCGACTTTGAATATTTCTGTGTAGGTGAAACCGGTTTTGGTACTGGACTGAATATTCTAGCGTTATGGCAACTTTGGCAACAGGTCAGACCTGATAATCATAGCCATCTGCATGCAGTCAGTGTAGAGAAGTTTCCGCTTGGTAAACCTGATCTGATCCGTGCATTAAAAGCTTGGCCAGAACTTGCTCCTTTAGCCGAGCAGCTGCTCCAGCAGTATCCCTTACTGATTGCAGGCTGTCACCGGCTGTCATTTCCTGAAGAACGCTTTAGCCTTGACCTGTGGCTGGGAGATGCACATGATATGTTCCCCCTTATGGAAAAGACAGCATCTGTAAATGCCTGGTTTCTGGATGGCTTTGCGCCTTCTTGTAATCCGGATATGTGGGAAGAACAGGTTTTAAATCATATTATCCGTTTATCTGACCATGGTACTACATTTGCTTCATTCAGCGTCGCCGGTGTTCTCAAGCGGGGGTTACGTAGTCACGGCATTCAGGTTACACGTCCACGTGGTTTTGGTCATAAGCGTGAAATGTTAAAAGCGATCTGGCAGCCGTCCGTTGCCGATGCTGCAACTGAAAAGCAGGAAAAACCAGAGAGTCTGACTTCAGGGCAACTCCCCCCCCGAATAGCTGTTAAAACAACTCATCGGCAAAAACAGATCGCTGTGATTGGTGCAGGTATTGCCGGACTAAGTGTAGCCTGGTCTTTTGCCCAGCGTGGCCATCAGGTTAAACTGTTTGACCGCAATGCGCCTTTAGCTGGTGCCTCTGGAAATCCACTTGCCCTGTTAAATCCGAAGCTCAGCCAGATCGAAAAAAGTCATACCCATTTAATGACAGTTACTTGGCAATATGCACTTAATTATTATCAGCAATTTAGAGCTTTCCGGCCATTACAGATTCACCAGATGGCTTTAAAAGAAGGCGAACAGCTCTTGAGTCTGGCAGAACAATATCCGGATGAATTACTTACAGTACAAACTGCTCAATGTCACCCGCTTTCTACACAGTCTGAAAGTCTACGGCTTAATCAAGCTGGCGGTGTCTCTCCACATCTGTTACGTGACCAGATTTTAGAACATTCACTGATCCAGTTTGCGCAGGCAGCCGTGGAACGTATTATTCCGCAAGCTCAAGACACCGTCTTATATGATGCCAACGGTAAATCTCTGGGTAAATTTGACCATGTGGTGGTGTGCTGTGCTCGACAGAGCCAGTCACTGCTCAGCAATTGCCCGAAACTACGGCCAATTCGAGGGCAAGTAAGCTGGGTCAATAATACGGTACAACCTCTGAATATGCAGGAAGCCATCAGTTATGGCGGTTATTGTCTGCAATTTGATCCTGAAAATCTGCTTCTTGGCGCTTCGTTCTTACCAGGCCGTGAAGATGATGAAGTCCTGGCTGAGGATCATCAGCATAATGCAGAACTTCTTGCAAAAGTATTTCCAGAATATGCAGCCACTTTACCACCTATAGAAGCTTGGCAGGGCCGTGCCTCTATTCGTGCCCAAACTATGGATTACTTTCCCCTGCTCGGCAAAATAGAGTCTGATACAGAAATTTATACTTTTTCCGGTTTAGGCTCTAAAGGTTTTCTGTATGCACCCTTATGCAGTGAAATACTGGCCGCATTGGTATTTAAAGAAGCCTGCCCTGTACCGGCCAGTGTAGTACAGAAGCTCAACCCTCAACGGTTTCAAAAACGTTTAAAACAGCAAAGAAATTCTTGAATCAACCAGCCTGTGCGAAGCTGGACAGTACAGTACTCATAGCCTGAAAAAAAGCGCCCTCTCTGGGGCGCTTTTTTCTATCCTTCTTGTTCCAAAGGCAATCCTGCATCACGTGCTGCTCGGGTCCCCCCCATCAATACCACGTATTCACGCGAGTCATCAATGCTTTCAAGCATTTCAGCCGCACGCGGGGCTTTACTGCCACCACCGCACAGGATATAAATCGGTTGATCCGCTGCTACCTGAGACAAGCTTTCTGCGCTCAGATCATTGATAGGCTGATTGATCGCACCTCGAATATGACCTTCTGCATATGCACCTGTGTCACGGACATCCCAGATAACAGCATTTTCTGGGAACTCAAATGTAGTAATTTCTTGTTTACGGATCATTGCGCACTCCTTTGATGTAAACAATACTTGGCAAATGAAGAAAACATCCCTAGCATCTCAGATATTCTTTCCCTTTGTAAAGGTCTAAACCATGCCATCTTTCGATATTGTATCCGAATTAGAGTTATTTGAAGTTAATCACGCTGTTCAAAATACCCAAAAGGAAATTGCAACCCGGTTTGACTTCCGCGGCCAGGATGTTTCCATCGAACTAAATGAAAAAAATAAAGAAATTAAAATTATCACAGAAAGTGATTTCCAATGTGAACAAGTGTATAGCATGTTAGAGAATCACTTTTATAAACGTAAAATTGATGTACAGGCACTCGATCCCCAAAAAGCGACTGCTTCAGGAAAAAATGTAGTCCAGGTGATCAAACTTAAAGATGGCCTTGACTCAGATACGGCAAAAAAAATTAATAAAGCCATTAAAGAAAGTGGGATTAAAGTGCAATCATCGATTCAGGGTGACAAAATCCGTGTAACAGACAAAAAGCGCGATACCCTGCAGCAGGTAATGAACTTTCTGCGTGAGCAGCAGTTTGGCTTGCCACTACAATTTAACAACTTCAAAGATTAAGACACTATTGCTTGCAAGAGAAACCTCATGGCCCATAATAATCGCTTGTCCAGACTGATCAAGACCACCTCAAAGCTTCCTAAAGGCCTGCGCAGTACTTTGTGGAGTAGAGCATTTGGTCGGGTGGTGCCAATGGTAGGTACAGCAAAGATTCGTTATCTTGAAGTAACCGCATCCAAAGTGGTAGTCATTATGGCGAATCATCATACCATGCAGAACCATATTGGTCAGATTCATGCCTGTGCCATGACACTTCTTGCCGAAACTGCTACTGGTTTTGTAACTGCAATGAATGTTCCTCAAAATGCTATTGTACTGATTAAAAGTTTTAAAATTGACTTTAAACGGCCCACTCAAGGAGCGATGACCGCTGTAGCAACTTTGTCTGCTGAACAGCAGCAGATGATGCAAACCTCGGAGAAAGGCGAAACGCTCGTTACAGTCTCAGTGGTAGACGAGTCTGGTGAAGAGCCCATTCAGTGTGAAATGCTGTGGGCCTGGGTCGCTAAAGATCGGCTTAAACCGTCTTAATGACAATTATAAAAAATCCCAGATTATGTCTGGGATTTTTATTTTAAACCTGTTGTGACTCTAAAAACTTCTGCTTAACCTCTTCTGGAATTATGCGTTTATTACCTTTTACGTCTACAGCGACAAAAGTAAAAACTCCTTCTGTAACACGTTTAGCTGGCCGTGATGAATCATGGCTATCCCAGACTTCAATCTGCATCTGGATTGAAGTATTACCAACTTTTAAAATTTTGGTATAACAGCTAATTACATCGCCCACTTTAACCGGTACCAGAAAAGTCATCTGGTTAATCGAAATAGTGGCGCATCGTCCTTTACTAAAACGTTCAGCATGAATTGCACCAGCTAAATCCATCTGTGAAACGATCCAGCCACCAAACACGTCTCCGCTCCAGTTGGTATCAGCAGGCATAGCAATTGTTTGAAGAGACAATACCCCTTCAGGTTTTAGATTAATATCTGACACATTAACTCCGGACTTTAAGTTGCTGATCCAGCCATTGTTGTAACTCGGCAGATCGAAGGGCGCCACTTATTCTAGCAACTTCTGTGGTTTTATTCATCAGTACCAGGGTCGGGATACTTCTGACATTAAATGCAGCACTTAAGCGTGGAGAAGTCTCGGAATTAATCTTGGCAAAAATAACATGCGGGTTATGTTTGGCAGCCTCAGCAAAATGCGGCGCCATCATTTTGCATGGCCCACACCAGTCGGCCCATAGATCAATCAGTACAGGCAGGTCACTATGACTCATGAAATTACTAAAATTCTGCTCAGTTAACTCAATTGGTGCTCGTGGAAGCAAGGCAGCATGACATTGTCCACAATTCGGAGCTGCATCAAGCTTTTCCTCTGGTACACGATTTTTTGCACTACAGCTTGGACATACAAGAATCATTCATTTTCATCCAGTCAATGTATATGAAAATTTTAATGCGAGTATGCCCGACTTTTCAAATGGTATTATTTTATAAAAACAGAAACTCTAAATCTGCCCTCAGCCCATATATGATTAAAAAACCTTCCAATCAAAAATATTCATCAGATCCATTAATATTTTGTTGGGAAAAATTTATTAATTTTCTACCGATTTCGACGCATAATCTTGCTTAATGCTATCATGTCTGCATAAATTCCTTATGAGTCTATGGAGTAAAAAAATGAGCGAGAATGTAGGTTTTGCAGGCCAGATTGGCCCTGATCATGTGTCCCAAGTAGTTGAAAAAGGTTTCAGATCGATCATCAATAACCGTCCAGATATGGAAGGTGGTGCTGAACAGCCTACCAGTGCACAGATTGAAGAGGCCGCTCGAGCTGCGGGCCTAGATTATGTCTATCAGCCTGTTGTTGCTGGCCAGATCAGTGAACTTGATGTGCGCACATTTGCAAATCACTATAATGAACTGCCAAAACCTATTTTAATGTTCTGCCGTACTGGCAATCGCTCAAATAACCTCTATCAATTAGCAAAACAGATGGACCTGCTGGATGACTAAATACATATGCGCCCTTCTGCTCAGTCTGGGCTGGTGTGGAAGTGCCATCTCTTCAGTCAATGCTGCTGTTACTGACCAGGCCATCAGCAAACCTTTAAATGAAGAGGTTAGCGTAGCCGGACAGATGGATTTGGTAAAGTTTCAGCAGTTACTCAAGCAGGGTTTTAAATCAGTCATTGTTAACCGGCCCGACGGTGAGCTCGGCAATCCTGTAACCGTAAATCAGCTCCGGACTGTTGCAGAAAAGTCTCATGTCAGTCTGATTTACCAGCCTGTTGAAAGTGTAAAAGTTTCACAGCCGGATATTGTTGAGTTTGCTCGTTATTATAATAGCCTGCCTAAACCGATTCTGCTGATCTGTCATAGTGGGGGGCGCTCGACTGCTCTATTTAATCAGGCCAAGCAACAGGGATTATTACGTGAATAAAATTTTACTCGTTCTTTTATGTTCACTTACCTTGATGGGCTGCAGTTCTATGAATGTACGCCCAACTGTTGGGGTAAGTGTGGGAACCTCACTTTAATTTTCAGATACTGACATTCATAAAAAAACAGCGCCTAGGCGCTGTTTTTTATTTTTAATTAACGGATGGTATATTCTACTGATTTGATCTTTCCATTAGGAGCTGTTATACCCAGAATAATAGTGTCTCCTGCAGCACACTCTTTTAAGCGATATTCATAATTGACTTGTTCATTATTCCTAAAAGCTGAAGGTGTTTTTAAGTCAAATACATTAGGTACAGTCGCTCCACCTGCTCTTAATTCAGCTGAACATGATAACTCATTGTTTTTAGTATTATCCTCAACTTTAACTGCAACTGTGGTTCCTGTAGGCATCGGAACTGATCTAGCACTATTACCAAAAAGCTTGAATGAGAACTGCGTATTTGAAAGACTAATATCAGAAATAGTAGGAGTATCTGTAGCAAAAGCAAATAATAATTGCTGACGAATAACTGCATCCAAGTTATTGTCACAAGTAGAAGGTATATTAGGTTGCACAAATTTAGAATCAGTACAAGCTGTACCACTAGCTCCGCGTTTATAAAGAAACTCGCCCAAGTTAGAATTGTAGATATTATCTTCATTATCATCGCGGAAGAAGTCACCAATATTAGAGCTAAGCTTATCTATGCCAGCTGTATATAAGTTATCGCCATCTAAATCCTCATAGGTTTTATCTCCCTCTACATAAGCTAACACAGTCACACGATTGTCAGCAGGACGAGGATTCTGGGTAATCAGTTTTACAGTACAAGCGCCCCCTACTGTAGAACAATTAGGCATTATACTTCCGCCTTCTGCAACGAAACTGATGCTCGTACCATCGGGTACAGGATTACCGACTCTATCAACCATACGAGCTACAATTGTAGCAGAATCTCCATCTACATCATTTTGAAGCGAGTTTTTATCTACTGAGAGACTTAGTCCATCTTGAGTCACACGCCCCGTAGAGATAGTAACGTTTTTAGACAGTGCAAAAATATTAGAATTTAAAGCTAATGAGGCTTTGATTTCTACAGGCCCAGGTTTATTACCTGGATATAAATTAATAATTACTTTACCAGATGAGTTACTTTTGACAATTTTAGTTAAGCGATTACCTGGCGTAATGAAGCTTATATCTTCTGGCCCTCGCATAAGCTCAATTCTGACATCCTGATTGGTAGCCGGTTTTCCATTAGAGTAAATCGTATATTCAATCTGGCCAGAAGATGCAGATCCACTTCTTTGTATGCCAAGATTTACCGGATCTGAGCTGTAAACTATTGAGTTAGCCTGTATGTTCGCAATATTAACTTGAATACTATTGCTTATAGCTGTATTACTGCCAGTTGCAGTGATAGTCTGTAAACCTTCACACAAGTTACCATTTGCATTAACTGCTGTATAAGTTGTAGTAATATCGCCTTGATTTGAAGAAACCATAGAACTTGGTTCAAATTTTCCACAAGTTGCACTAAAGTTTACAGTTACATCGTTCTGATTAATACCTGTTACTGCATCTTGAGTTTTTAAAGTAATATTTGTAGAAGCACCTGATTCCAATAGTGTACTTTCTGCAGTCATGTTAGCTAAAGTTATATTAGAAGCCTGTAAAGTGAAATAATAGGGAGAAGAAGTTGACGATATACCATTATAAATTACAGTGGCAGAAATCTGGTGACTTCCTGTATCTGTAGTATTTGATGGTTTAAGAGAAATACTGGCTTCACCTTCAGCATTAGTTAAGACAGCATTATTAGTGGTGCCAAATGTGACACCTGAACCTGAAAAAGTAACTAAAGCACTGCTTATAGCTTGACCAGAAGCATTAGTTACTTTAACTTTTGCTGTAGCGCCTTGCACTGTAACGGTACGGGTCAATAAATTGTTAGTATCATAGAGCTCAATATTACTTATACGAACTTCAGCTGTAGTCCCCCCATCGGTCGAGCCTGACCCATTTCCAGACCCACCATCTTGATTAAAATATCCGTCACTTCCACCTCCACCACAAGCGACCAATACAATTGAACTCGTGAGTAGAGTTATATTTACCCCAAGTTTTTTTAATTTGATTAAATAGTTAGACATTTATAGACCCTATATTTCTTGTAAAATTCAAATCATTTAAAAATTGATTACTTATAAGTGAAATTTACTTAAAATAACATTTTTTATCAATCTGATTCTTTATTAATACCTTTCTTTAATTAGTTTTAACAAAAGATACAGACCAAAAATTACAACAATATATGATGAAGCCTTGAATATAAAAAATCTTTTAAAATAGGTAGATAAATGTACGATCTTATTATTGTTGGGGCAGGCACAGCCGGCATCGGTGCCTATAAGGAGGCAATTAAACATACACAAAATATTTTAATTATCAATGATGGCTCTTGGGATACTACATGTGCCCGTGTAGGTTGTATGCCAAGTAAAGTTCTGATTTCTTCAGCTAACCGGATGCATGACATACATCATGCAGATGAAGTTGGCTTAAAAGCTAAAAGTAAGATTAATACAGCTCACGTCATGCCACATGTACGACGGCTCAGAGATCAATTTGTAAAAGCTACTCTGATGGATGTAAAAAGCTGGAATGAAGCTCATAAAATCTCTGGACAGGCACATTTTATTAATGCCAACACCATAGAAGTGAATAGCCAGCATTATCAGGCTAAAAGCTTTATTCTTGCAGTTGGCTCAACTCCAAGCTTCGATATTAAATGGAAAAAAGAACTTCAGGATCGTTTAATTACATCAGATGATATTTTTGAGCTCGAGACTCTACCCAATTCACTGGCCGTAGTGGGTAGCGGTGTAATTGCCCTTGAGCTCGCACAAGCCATGCAACGTTTAAATGTAAAAACAACCATATTTGCACGTAGTCAGCGGATAGGTAATTTAAGCAGTCCAGAACTTCAGAAAATCGCCCAGCAGGAATTTGCTAAAGAGTTATGTATTTTATATAACACCTTACCTGAACAGGTAGTAAAAACAGAGCATGGGGTAAAGTTAAGTTATCAGCAGAATGGAAAATTTAAAGACTTAGAAGTTGATTATTTGTTAGTAGCTACCGGAAGGAAAAGTCTTCTAAATACATTAAAACTTGACCAGATTCACTCTGATTTTAAAGATATTAAAAATCTTCCTGTTCATCCAGAAACCAAACAGCTTACAGAGTACCCTATCTTTATAGTAGGCGATGCATATACAGATACTCCCATTCAGCATGAGGCAGCACAAGAAGGCAAGCTTGCTGTACATAACTGTTTAAGTTACCCCCATATTCAACCTATAAAATTATTTACGCCCCTATCTATTGTATTTAGCCAACCAGAAATGGCTATAGTTGGAAAAAGTTATCAACAACTGGTTAAAGCAGGCTCTCAATTTGTGACTGGAGAAGTTTTTTATGAGAAACAGGGAAGAGCCATCGTATTAGGAAAGAATATGGGCAAAGTTGAGGTATACGTAGATAAACAGACTAAACAATTACTGGGTGCAGAACTATTAGTAAACAATGCTGAACATTTTGCCCATCTGCTAAACTGGATGATGGCCGAAAATATAACTGTTGATCGCTTACTTGCAAAACCATTTTATCACCCAACTATGGAAGAAGGATTAAGAACAGCATTAAAGCACGCACGCAGACAATTAAATGTCCTAAATTAAATAAAGCCATGAATAAGAATTCATGGCTTTACTCTAGTCTTATATAAAACTATTTATTTTTCTGCTCTGAAATATCCATAATGAGCCGAGTAGCCATATATAAACGTGGAACAATACTTTCTACCAGAATATATTCGGCCTGATTGGAATGGGCTCCATATCCTGAAACTCCCATTCCTTCGATGACTGCTGCTTTGGAATCCAGCGCAGCAAAGGCAGCATCTGTCCCTCCACCTGTTGCCTCAGTTAGAATATTTAACGGCTGTTTGAATTCTTGCAAATAAATTTGTTGGGCCTGCTTGGCAATTGATAGAGCTTGCTCACTTGCAGATAAAGGAGGCCGGCGCAATTCAAATTTAACTGCCACTTGGCTGTCTTTTAATTTTTTATTTTTTATCCGCTCAGCCAATATTCTTTCAACTTTCTTAAAATCGGCATTGTCTAAGGCACGTACATCTGCCTGGGCTTGAGCCTCTTCTGGTATTACATTACGGGTTCTGCCAGCTGTAGCAACTGTCCAGTTTAATTTTAAACCTGTTTTAGCATCAGACAGATCCTGCAGCTGTAATATCTGGTGAGAAAGCTCAGTTAATGCATTTACCCCATCTTCAGGCTTAACACCCGCATGAGAGGCCTTACCTTTAACCTCTAAATAGGCAGCGCCAATACCGCTGGTAGCCAAGCGTAAACTTCCATCTGTTCCCCCACCCTCAAATGAAAATATGACATCCTGCTGTTGAGCAATTTTACTAATCAGTTTACGGGAACCTGGCGAACTGATTTCTTCATCTGAATTCATCAATACTGTTATGGTGCCGTAGTCCTGATAGTTTAATTTTTTAAGTATAGACAGAATATGAATAATCGATGCAACTCCCTGCTTGTCATCAATGATTCCCAAGCCATATGCTTTATCACCTTCAATACGAAATGGCTGTTTTGCTAACGAGCCTTTCGGATAAACTGTATCCATATGCGCAATTAGCATAATATTAGTTTGCCCCTTACCTTTATGGGTTGCTTTCACAACTGGTCCCACTTGCTCGGGCGTATCATCCATACGATAAATATCGTGATTAGTAATAATTTCTACTTGAGCACCCGTATTTTTAAGTTGTTGCGCTACCTGCTTGGCAATTATATTCAGCCCTTCTATATCGCGGCTACCAGACTCAATATTTACTAAAGTTTTTAAAGTATTTAAAAAAGGCTGCTTTTGTGACTCAGCTACTTTTATTAATTCTTGAGCTGAGGCGGCATGACTGATTGAAGTACAAATAAAAAGTGATATACCTATACCTATGCCATATTTTAATTGTCTTTTCATTTAATAATAATCCCTATCAATTTATCTGCTTTATAAATACAGCTCATAAGCTGAAGTTTAAATAAGTGAAAAATCAATATAATAATTTATTTATTAAAAGTAACTATTATTTTATATAACCCCTGCGCATAAAAAAAGCCCCCTCATGTGAGGGGGCTTTTTAGAATAATGAGCTGGCGATGACTTACTCTCACATGGGTAACCCCACACTACCATCAGCGCTAAGAGGTTTCACTTCTGAGTTCGGGAAGGGATCAGGTGGTTCACTCTTGCTAT